>JAJDEH010000029.1 GCA_029259935.1 Planctomycetota bacterium | reverse complement strand
TTGGATTATCTTTCGGAGTTAACGACACGGGAATGCGAAACTCGGCGGGAGGGTCGGATTCGGCGATTGATGACACGCTCGCGACTTCCGCTGGGCAAGACTTGGGACTCGTTCGACTTCGCGCGACTTCCGTTGAGCGTGCAGCGGCAGTTGGAAACGCTTCGCGACGGCTCGTTCCTGAATCGTCGGGAGAATGTTCTGCTGTTCGGCAAACCGGGTTCGGGCAAACCTCAACCAGCACAATACCCCGCTAGTAACCCAGGTATGCGAAGGTGAGATTACCGTCACCGATCCAACGCATCCTTTATTCGGGAGAAAACTCAAGCTAGCAGGCATGGCGCGCTTGCCCGGTCATGTGCGTCATTGCCACGTTGAGTTGCTAGCGGGGCATTTCGCTTTTGTGCCGGTCGCCAGCACGAATCTCTCTGAGGCACCTCGTCCTCATCCCACCGTTCTGACCTTGAATTCGATCAAGGAGTTGGTTGCAACCTTCCAGACGTTAGCCATCGTCAGGAGGCGCAAAAATGCAACCGGTCGAAAGTCACCAAGTGTGGGCTCAGCTAGGAAGCAACGAACGAAAGGCAGTCGCCGAGGAAATCGTTCGCGTTCTCGCAGAGGAGGTCGAAAATGAACGGCTCGGGAAAGATCAAGGCAACTCATCTCAACCGGCTGGCCGTGGTGTACCTGCGTCAGTCCGATCCGAAACAGGTGCGCGAGAACCGTGAAAGTGCCGTCAACCAACGAGCACTCAAAGAGCGGCTACGTGAACTCCACTGGAAGCAGAACCAGATTTCAGTTGTGGATGGAGACCAAGGTAGGTCCGCTAAACATGCGGAAGGCCGTGAAGGCTTTCAAACGCTTGTAGCTGATGTTGGCCTGGGAAAGCTCGGCATCATCGTGGGATACGAAGTGTCTCGTCTGGCTCGCAATTGCGCGGACTCAGGTCGTCGTAGACCCAAGTGGTCTCGTTGCTGACCGGATCGGTCAATGTCAGCATGTTGTCCGCCGCATCGTAAGTGAACGTCCAATAAAAAAGAGACCTGACCAATCGCGGTAGGGACCGCCGTTGCTGGCGGCCCCCCGCACAGATCCGTACGTGAGCGTCTACTCATACGGCTCCTCCTTCGGGTACAACGGTCAAGACACAAGATCTCTACCAGCCGTGGCCGCCCGCTACGATGGCTTGCAAATTCCGGCGCAGTGTCCGGTGCAAGTAGGTGACGAACGGCACTTCCCTTGGGTGATCCTCTTTCCTCCGCGGACTCCGCTGCCGGGGTTCCGGTTTTGTTCGCCCGCCTCGCAGGTACTATAGGATCATCTGACTTCCCATGAGCGTACATGTCGGCTGTACCGCCTGAGGCGTTTTCCGACCGTTCCAAGGTGCCGAGGCGCCTTGGAAACTCTTGGGATCTCCCGGTTCTCGCGCTTGGATGTTACGTGCTTTACTCTGATCGTAGTTTTGGTTTGTTCCTTGCCGAATTGCGGTCGTAGTTTGGTCTTTCGCTTGCGCCGCTAATTCGGTAGACCCCGCCTGTCGAACAGATTTTGCATACCAGGTCAGCCACTGTGCGAAGGTTCTTGTCGTGACAACGGGTCGGAGTCTCGGTCGGAAAGAAAGTGGTCGGAAAGAAGTGGCGTCAATACCAGCAGGATCGCGGCTGCTCCAAATCCTAACTTAAACCAGTCGATCCGATCCGAACAATCAATTCGAGGCCATCGTGCTGCAAAAACGATCGCACTTTTCACGACTGGATGTGCAGACCACATGCCAGATCGGGAACGCTCTCCAAAATTCTCACTAATTCGGCAAAACGACCTGTTACACCACCAAAATCTCTACACCGATAATTCGGCAAGAAGTGCGATGACGATTCGACCGGTAACAAATACGTGAGCCATTCAGTTCATTGGTTGGCCAGGGTCATTTGTTCGCTAGCGGTCCTCAGGCTCTACTCTTGACCACTTTCCATCATTTTCACGAACATAAAGCCCAATCCTCTGATCCAACTGGCGACGAATAATCAGCAATGCTTCCTTGGAATCCCCCGGAGCAGCTAGTCGCAGACGGCTCATCTTGGGCAACTTGTTGATTACTTCAACCGTGCCAGTTTGTATGTCTTTCAAGTCTGCGGTAAGTAACCTCAATTCGGGAAGTCTGGGAAGCAGGTGAATTCCATCGGACGTCACCTGAGTTCCGTGCAGCCATAGTTCACGGATCTTCGTCAAGCTTGTTCCCTTTATGAACTCGTCGGAAATCAATGTGTTCGAAAGATCCAGTACGGTTAACTTCGGAAAAGTCATTCGCAGCGCTGAAGCATCCGTAATCGGGCATCCACCAAGGTGCAAGACTCTAAGTGAAGGGAGATTGGCATGTACCAGCGTGGTTCCAGTGACAGCCGCTTGATTAATATCCAGGATTGTGACGTCTTCTAGACCGGATAGGTAGGACACGTGCTCATCGGTGATGTGATCGCCAGCCATTCCGACGATTTGGAGGCTGTGAGTTCGTTCCGCCAAATAGATTAGCGGCATCGAGTCTGGCGGAGCCTTTTTCGTGATGGAAAATGATGGCTTGCCGGTCTTGTGCCCATGAGTTAAAGCCCATTTCTCCGCCCGTCTATCGAACTCTTGAATGACACTCAACGCACTACTGGCATCGGATGCAGAGGACTGCGCGAGGAGTTTCAGTTCCGAATATGCGGCGCTGTGCCTTACAAAGTCTGGCACGACTAGCTCGCTTGCCAACTTGGCAACTCGTTCGGGACGGACTGTTCGCGGTTGCTCTTTGTCTTTCGCGTTAGCGCTGGCGGCAAAAACTACTGAACTAACACCGACAAAGGTCGCAAACCATAGCGGGTGTCTAAGGTAGAAATTCATGTCATGTTTGTCCTAGTTGATTGGTACGACAATAGTATACTCTTCATCATCAGGATCAGGGCCACGGTAAGTGATCTCCACCGAATGGCCGTCGTCCGTTTCTTTCACCGTAATGTTGATCTTAATGTGATCCCCTTCTTTAACTAGTTCCTCGATGAAATCACCCGTAATCCTTCTGATCGAATCGGGTGGAAACACCTTTTCAAAATCGCCCAGTTCCTTGGAAATCAACAAGTCCAGAGCTTTCTTGCCATTGGTAGAACTGATGCTATCATCGGGTTCGGATAGATGCAGTTTCTTCAACAATTTATCCCATGCCTCGCGCACGATCAACGAGTCCCGAACCCCAGCCGCCCCAGTGGTTTCTTCTTCTACGACCAAGTCTGATTCCAAGGGCACGTCTTCAAGCAGTTCCTTCCATCGCTCACCGAAGGCTTTGACCACTCTCCATAAGACTTCATCCGAAACGTCCATTCCGTCTATAATCTTTCCAACCTTTTCCAGATCATCGAGTGATTGAATCCCTTCGCTGAGCTTTTCAGTGGCTTCTTCTCGGACGGAGAAGTTGTCTGATTCCAGTCCCGCAATGATCTCCCGGATCTCTTTGTCCGTGATCCAGCCTGATGGATCGGTATGCGACGTCGGGCTATTACCAACATATCTGCGCAAGTTCTCATCTCCTGCCCTGAAGCCGATGGGATCTTCGCTGACCCATTGGCCTATTGCTGCGTCGTAATAACGGGCTCGATTGTATTGCAGATCGGACTCGACATCTCGTTCTCGTCCTGTAAAGCCGAACAGAAATTCGGTCGTACCGGTATGGGAAATCTCATCGCCAAAGGCGCCGTAAATGATGTGGTCGTCGACAATCGTGGTGTCCGTCCCACTGGCGTAATTGACGATGTCGCGAACACTTCCCAGATTGTCGGTCAGCGCCCAAAGGACGTCGCCCGAGGAATCTTCGTGAGCCAGGACTTGATCGACATTCGGTCCGTGCAGAATGCGCGCGTCTAGAGCCAGCGCGCCAGCCCCGTCACCGTCCGCGTCTTCGTAACTGAGGACGATGTGATCGCC
>JAJDEH010000280.1 GCA_029259935.1 Planctomycetota bacterium | reverse complement strand
CCTCGATCCGTTGCCAAAGCGAACGCCGTTGAATCCGATTGTCCACAAGAAGCGCGAATACGACGGCTATTCCGTTGAGTCCGCCGCGTTTGAATCGCGGCCGGGGTTCTATGTCTACGGAAGTCTGTATCGCCCACTTGGCAAGCAAGGGCCGCATCCCGCGGTGCTCTGCCCACACGGTCACGCCCGCGGTCCTGGTGGTGGTCGCTTGCGGCCGGATCAGCAGTATCGATGCGCGACGTTGGCTCGCATGGGCGCGGTTGTGTTTTCGTACGACATGATCGGACTTGGCGAATCGTTGCACCGCGGTTGGGATCATGGGCACAAGCAAGCGATGACCTTGCAAACGTGGAGCAGCATTCGAGCTATCGACTTTGTGCAGTCCTTGGACGACGTGGACGGCAAGCGAATCGGCGTCACCGGGTGTTCGGGCGGCGGAACTCAAACGTTCTTACTGACGGCTGTTGACGATCGAGTCACGGTGTCGGTTCCGGTGGTGATGGTCTCGGCACATTTTTTCGGCGGCTGCCATTGTGAAAGTGGCATGCCGATCCACAAGACCAAGGAGTTGGAAACCAACAACGCCGAGATCGCGGCCCTCGCCGCTCCTCGTCCACTCATGTTGATTTCCGTCGGCGGCGATTGGAGCAAGAACACACCCGTCGTCGAATACCCCTACATTCGCAACGTCTACGGCTTGCACGGTGAGCATTCAAAAGTTGAAAACGTTCACTATCCCGGCCGCAAACACGGCTATCAGTATTTGAAGCGGCAGGCGATGTATCCGTTCATGGCCAAACATCTTGGTCTCGACTCAAAAGGTGTATTCGACGCAAAAACGGAATTGTACGACGAAAAAGGAACGACGATCGAGACTCCCCAGCAGATGTACGTGTTCGATGAGTCGCAGCCTTATCCGGCGTCCGGCCTAAAGCCAGGAGCCAGCGTGCCGTTTTAGTCGCGTCGCCAATCGGACATGCCACTCGAAACGCACGAATTGAATTGCGACATCCTCGTTGCCGGCGGTGGCGCGGCGGGCGTGCCTTGCGCGTTGGCGGCTGCTCGATGCGGGGCCCAAGTCGTTCTTTGCCAGGACCGGCCGGTGTTGGGTGGAAACGCGTCGAGTGAAGTGCGGATGCACATCGTCGGGGCGAACGCGCATGGCAGCTTCGATCGCGGAAAGGAGTTGGAAACGGAAGCACGTGAAGGCGGGATCATCGAAGAAATACGGCTGGACAACTGTGTCCGCAACCCACAACGATCGGCGTCGATGTCCGACTTGATCCTGTACGACAAGTGCCGCGCCGAACCGAATCTAACGCTGCTGCTCAATACAACGGTCACGGCCGTGCAGAAGGATGGAGATCGTATCACCTGCGCGAGTGCTGACCGTCAAAGCACCGAGGATCGGTTTCAGATTCACGCCAAGGTGTTTATTGACTGCACCGGCGACGGCCGATTGGGCGTGGAAGCGGGGGCAAGTTTCATGGAAGGACGGGAAGGTCGCGAGCAGTTCGGCGAATCGCTGGCAGTCGACGAGGCGGATCGTCATCGACTGGGATCGACGATTCTTCTGCAAGCACGCAAGCACGACCGTCCGATGCCGTTTGTGCCACCGGATTGGGCGAGGCGGTTTACGAAACAGGATCTGCGGTTACGATTGTACGCGACTCCGGGCGAAGAAGAACCGACGCACGAATACGGCTACTGGTGGGCCGAGTGGGGCGGCACACTGGATACCATCAAGGATAACGAATCCATTCGCGACGAACTCCTGGCGATTGCGCTGGGCATTTGGGATCACGTCAAGAATGGGCCAAGTAGGCCGCGGCCGCCGGACGCGACTTCGTTCGAGGAAGTCCCGTCGGGCCGCCACGACTTCCAAGCGTCTCATTGGGCGTTGGACTGGATCGGATTCCTGCCGGGCAAGCGTGAGAGCCGACGCTTCGTTGGGCAGCATCTCCTCACCGAGCAGGACGTGCTCGCGTCGCGCGAGTTTCACGACGCGATCGCTTATGGCGGTTGGTCGCTCGATCTGCATCCGCCACAGGGCATCGACGTCCCGGACCAGCAACCGTGCCAGCAACATCCGTTGCCCCACCTCTACGATATTCCACTGCGATGTTGTGTCGCTCGCGACGTTTCGAACTTGATGTTTGCTGGACGCAATCTCTCGGCGACGCACGTGGCTTTTTCATCGACGCGGGTGATGGCCACGTGTGCGGCCGTTGGTCAAGGCGTAGGCACTGCCGCCGCTTTTGCGATACACAGCGGCCACTCCGTTAGTGATCTGGCATCCAACGAATCCGCCATCCAGGCAGTTCAACAGCGCTTGCTGCGAGACGACGCATTTCTGATCGGCCGTGCCAATAACGCTCGCGATGACCTGGCCAGACGTGCAAAGGTTTCCGCGTCAAGCGAACGGCCCAATGGCCCAGCGAGCAATGTCATCTCCGGCGTTACTCGATCGGTTCATGGAACACGCGGTGCCCCGCCGTCTCGGTGCGTGGCAGGCACGCATCGTTGGATGTCTGATCCTTCCGCCGGCTTGCCGGCCTGGTTGCAGCTTGAGTGGGAGAGTCCCGTGACCGTGCGAGAAGTACACCTCATTTTCGACACGGGCTTGCACCGGCATCTGACGCTGAGCCATCATGACGGCTACACCAGCCGAATGCAGTGGGGACGACCGCAAGCGGAAACCGCCGGTGACTATGCTATCGAGATCAGTGACGGTAACGGCTGGGAGACGATTGTCGAAGTGACAGCCAATTACCAACGCCGGCGACGACACCGATTGCATGTTAGCCACTCAGTGCGGACAATGCGAATCCACGTAACGCGAACAAACGGATTGGATCACGCCCGCATCGCCGAAATACGCGTGTACGGTGACGATTCAACTTGGGAGTAGGCTTAACATGAAGCACACACAAAATTTTCCACGGTCAGTTCTTTCCGTCGCAATCGCGCTCGTTGCGATGGGGTGTGTTGGTAGCTTGCAACTATCGGCCGCCGATAATGAGAATCCCACGGCCGAACACCCAGTGCTTATCGAATCAAAACGCATTTGGGACAAGGCTCCACACAATGCCTTCACCGACTTGCTTCGTTTTCACGATCGCTGGTATTGCGTGTTCCGAGAGGGAAGGCGTCACGTTTCACCTGACGGAGCGCTGCGCGTGATCACCTCGGCGGACGGCGAGAAGTGGGAATCGATGGCGCTGATCAAGTCGCCCACGCATGACCTGCGAGACGCCAAGATCACGGTAACGCCCGATGATCGTCTGATGCTTAACGGCGCCGGCATGATCGCGGATGCCAAGGTCCGCTATTTTTCGATGAGTTGGTTTTCTGCCGATGGTGGACGCACTTGGGATGAAGGTCGACAAATCGGCGACCCTGGTTTCTGGCTATGGCGTACTCAGTGGCATGAAGGCACGGCGTACACCATGGGCTACAGCACCGAGCGCGATCGAACCACGCGTAGACTGCGGTTCTACAAGTCCGCGGACGGCCGCGAATTTGAAACGCATGTCAAGCAACTTTCCGCACCGGCCGGATGTGGAGAAGACAAGATCCTGTTTCTCGAAGACAAGTCGGCGCTGTGTCTGTTGCGGCATGAAACGGGAGACAAAATGGCCCAGCTTGGAACATCGACTCCGCCGTATACCGCCTGGAAATGGCGCGACCTGAATTATCGCATCGGCGGTCCCAACATGATTCAGCTTCCTGATGGCCGTATTCTGGCGGCCACGCGACTCTATCACGGTGGCACACGAACGTCACTCTCGTGGCTTGACCCGCAGCGCGCGAAGCTGACTGAAGTACTCAAACTTCCATCCGGCGGTGACACCAGCTACGCTGGACTGGTCTGGCACGACGAGATGCTGTGGGTCAGCTACTACTCGTCACATGAAGGCAAGACGAGTATTTACCTGGCCAAGGTAAGCGTCCCGCCGATCGCCCGGAGCAGCAAGCGTGAAGAGTGAAGTTGTCGCGAGATCACACTCAAAATTTGCAAACGGTTATCACAATGAGGCTGACTAGCTTTTCCATCCTTGTGGTTTGTCTAACTGCACTTCACCCGGCACCCGTTCGCGCCAACCCAGCCGACGCGGCGGCCGAGGTTCGACAGATTGTGGCTCATCGTGGAGCCAGCACCGAGCGACCCGAATGCACGTTGGCCGCATTGCGGCGGGCGATTGAGGCGGGAGCCACCGCGGTGGAGGTCGATGTTCGCACCAGCAAGGACGGCAAGCTCTTTCTACTGCACGACGCGACGCTCGATCGGACGACCAGCGGAATGGGCCCGGCATCCGAACAATCGTTGGCGGAACTCAAGAAACTCGATGCTGGTTCGTGGTTTGACGCCAAGTATGCCGGTGAACGTATCCCAACGCTGCGCGAGGCACTCGAACTTTGCCACAACAAGATCGACGTGTTGCTCGATTTGAAGGAGCAGGGCGCGACCTACGCTGCGGCGGTGGCGCGGGAAGTGGGCGATCATGGTGATCCAAAGCGAACGATCCTCGGCGTGCGAAGCGTGGAACAGGCGCGTCAGTTTCGCGAGTTGCTTCCCATGTCGCGGCAGCTTGGCCTCATTCCTGATCCGCGACAAATCGAAGCGTTCGCCAAAGCCGGTGTCGAGACGATTCGCTTGTGGCCTAGATGGCTCTCCGACGATTCACTCGTCGCGCGCATCCGTGACTGCGGTGCGCGACTGCATCTGAATGGCGCGACCGGCAAACCGCGGGAAGTTTTGCCACTACTGATGCACAAGCCGTATTCACTGTTGGCGGACGACCCGGCCACGTTAGTCGCCACGCTGCACGAACTGAAGCGCGGCGGAAAGTCGTTGTCGATGCTGGATGATCTGGTCGTGCCTGCTGGCGGCACGACGGTGCTTCCGTGGATCAGCCGACCGGGAGCCGTGACGTTTCTGAACCGCGATTACAAGATGCTGGAATTGCCCAGGGAACTGCATGGTCAGCCGAGGTATCTCTTCGATGGCGGCAGCGGTGATCGCGTGGTCCTCAAATTCAAAAAGCCGGCGGTGGTGTTCGCCGCTTTCCAGTACAACGACACCGGCGCGTGGTCGTTCCCCGCCGGACAAACACCGCTCGATTACGGTTGGCGATTGCTTCACAAAGATGCTTACCGTGGCACAAGCAATGACAACGGGGACGACGGGCCGCATTTTGCATCGATCTACTACTGCGAATTCAACGCTGGCCAGCAACTCGTCGGGCTTCCGCCATGGTGGTTGTGTCTGGCCGTCATGAATCCGGAATCGGCGGCGAAGATTTCCGAATACAAACCCGGCACATCGGGACCGATCGAAATCGCTCCGTCTTTCTCCTACGAACAGTGGGCCACCCGCGAACAGCCCCTTGCCGTTCCGAAGTACGAGAGTGCCAAGCAATGGGCCGCGTGGCAGGACCGGCAGCGCCGCGAGTTTCGCCAGCGACTCGTGTTTCCCTACCGAGGAGAGACGAAAATTTCGATGGTGGGTGATGCCGTGAACCGCGGCAGGTTCGTGCAACGGGAGTTCGCGGCGACGAACGACGGACGGAAACTGTTCCGGTTCTTCCGTCTGACTCCGACGTCTGCAACAGGCAACACGTCTGCAACCGGCAAGACGTCGCCGGCCATTGTGTGCTTCATGGGGCACGGCAAGGTGCGGCAGATTCTCGAAGATCAGGACAGTTACCAGCACGCCTGTGCCGCGCAATTTGCCGAACGGGGGTATCTGGTTTTTGCGATGGAAAACGTCGGTATGGAAGCGGGTCGCGACACGCACCACGACCTGGATCGACTGTTGCGTCTGGACGGTTACTGCTGGTACAGCCTGTTGTTCGCGCACCAGCAGATTCTGCTGGAGTACGTTTTCGCCGACAAGCACGTCGACGCAAAACGGGTCGGCGTGACGGGCGTTTCCACGGGTGGACTGCTGGCGCTTTCGGCCGCGGCGTTCGAACCCCGCGTGGCGGCGACGTCGGTGCAAGGAATCTTTGGCAGCATGCGAGTCTCGTTCATACGCGATCGCAACCGGCATTGCCAGTGCGGTGCCATTCCCGGCCTCTTGCCTCAATTTGATTTGCCTGAAATGGCCTTGCTGGTCGCCCCGCGCCCGATCCATTTCTCGAACGCTGCCGCCGACGGCTTCGGTCCGGCCGAAGCAAGGCGATGCGTGAAACTCATCACGCCGCTGTATCAAAAGACAGGCGGCGCCGCACCTTCGTTCAGCGAACCCCCCGGCCGCCACGAGTACGCCTTTGACCCAGCCTTGAAGTTCTTCGAAAACACGATTGGCAAACCGGACTCGCCAGTGGAAGGAAAGACCGATTAACCGCGCATTTCCAACCCGGTCAGCGTGCCGGTGCTGCTGGCGAATTTGTCGGCTTCGATGCCCATTCGCTGGAGCATGCTCACGAACAGGTTGCATAGTGGCGGATTGTTGCCCTCGGCGAAGGCCAGATGCTGGCCGTGTTTGAAACCGCCACCGGCCAACAAAACCGGCATATTCTTAACGCTGTGCTTGCCAGCGTCGCCAAGGTTGCTGCTGAAAAATATCGTCGTGCGATCGATCAGGCTTTCGCCGTCTTCCTTTGTCTCTCGAAGCTGAGTCAGGAAGGTTCGTAGCGTCTTCATCTTTTCGAGTTCAAGGATCTTGAGCTGGGCGATCTTGGCCGGGTCTTTGCCGTGATGAGACAGATCGTGGTGGCCCTGGCTGACGCCTTGAATCGGTGGCACGTTGCTGGTGCCCAACAGTTGCAGCGTGACCAGCCGGGACGAATCGGTTTGTAAGGCCAAGTGGATCAGGTCGAACCATAACCGAGTTTTTCCGATCAGGTCGGCGCTGTTACGGATGTTGACGGGCGGTTTGGCGTCGACCTTGGGCTTGGGTTTCTTCGACCAGAATTCCGCCTGGGCCAATCGCTGCTCCAGTTCGCGAATGCTGTTGAAGTACTCGTCCAACTTCGCGCGGTCGCCCGACCCCAACCCACGCTGCAGCTTTCTCGCCTGAGCACGGACTGCGTCGAGAACGCTCTGCCCGTCAGCCAGCCGGCGAGCCTGAGCCTCAACTTGATCGGGGCGGCCTTCCAGAAATAGTTTGGCAAATACGCCCGACGGCCAGCTTTCGGTCGGCACAGGCGCGCCGCTCCTGGTCCAGGCCAGGCCAAATCCTTCGCAGGACAGCGGCAGTGTGGGAAAACGCGTCCGGCCATGGATATGCTCGGCAGCGAACTGGTCTAGCGAGATGCTGTTCTTGAAGCCGGCCCGCCGTTCCGGATGTGGGGCGGCGGTCAGGAAACTGTAGTTCGAATCGTGGCTCGGGCCAACGTCCGGGTGTGAGAGCCCGGAGATTACGGTGAAGTCGTCGCGGAAATCCTCAAGCACGTTCAGATAAGGCGATAGCTCGTAATCGCGCCCCGATATTTTCGGGAAAAAGTACGGCGGATGGACACCCAGCGGCGTGTTAATGCAGACCATCCGGCGGGGAACACTTCTTTCCGACTCGGCGGAACGAACCCGTCTCGGTGCAAACGCGTCCAGCAGTGGCAGGGCCATCGCCACACCGGCAGAGCGAAGAAATGTTCGGCGGCGAATTTTCATTGAGAGTTCCCGAGCGTGGCTAGATTACTTATTTCGAAACACCTCGCTCCGCACAACCTCATGCACGAGCGATCGCAGTCCATAATTCTTCGCACGGATGTTCTTGACAATCGAAGCGACGGCATCTCGATCAGATGCCTGGGGCGCGCGCCCGGTGGCGTACGTGATCAGCTTCGTGGTCAAAGCTCGGGCGAGCTGCGGTTTATCCCGCAACAGCAACTGCTTGAACTGGTCGATATTTTCAAATCGCCGGCCGTCGGCCGTGACGTCGGAGGGATCGACCGACTTGCCCTTATGATACGACATCCGGCGACCCTCGACGAAGACAGTTTCGCCCTGACCGGTGACGCGGTAGTGGTCGCGCCAGCCGCCGATCACGTCAAAGCTCTCCAAAGCGAATCCGGGCGGGTCGATCTTGCGGTGGCAGACGCCGCACGATTCGACGGAGCGGTGTTTGGCCAACTGCTCGCGAATCGTCGTTGCGCCGCGGATGTCCGGGTCGATTGCTTCCACATTATCCGGCGGCGGCGCTGGGGGCGTTCCCAGGATGCGATCCAGGATCCAGGCCCCGCGCATCACCGGTGAGGTCGTAGTGCCGTTGGCCGTGACCTTTAACACGCTGGCCATCGTCAGCAAACCGCCCCGATGACTTTTCGGCGGCAACGGCGTCTTGTGAAACTCCCAGCCATCGACACCGGGGATGCCGTAGTGTTTGGCCAATCGTCCGTTGAGCATCGTGAAGTCCGCTGCCACGAAGTTGGTCAGGCTCAAGTCGTGCTTCAACACTTCATCGAAAAATAACTCGGCTTCACGGATCATCGACACTTTCAGCAAGTGGTCGTATTCGGGGTACAAGAGTCGGCTGGGTTCGGTCGCGTCGATTTCGCGCAACCCCAGCCACTGGCCGACAAAGTTCTCGGTGAACGCCGCTGCCTTCGGGTGGTTGAGCATTCGCTCGACTTGTTCACGCAACACGTCGGGATCCGAGAGTCGACCGGATTCACTAGCCCGCTGCGCCAGCGAGGGTTCTTCGTCCGACTTCCCTCGCGGGCGCGGCGGGCTTGTGTGTGCGGCCAGCGCAAACAACTCGTCGTCAGGCATCGTACTCCAGAGAAAGTACGACAGCCGGCAGGCCAGGGCGAAGTCGTCGAGTTTCCCCGGCCGCTCGCGCAGGAACAGAAATTCGGGCGAGATCAAGACGCCTTTTAGAGCGGCCCGCATTGCCGGTTCGAACCGTTGTGCAGCAGCCAGTCGAGCTTTGACGATGTCCACGAACGGCGCGATGTCTTCAGCGGTCACGGTCCGGCGAAACGCCCGCCGCGTAAACTTCATGAGGATTCGCTCGGCATCGACCAGCGGCTGGTCCGAGACCACTTCCACACGGTCACGGAAGTTGTAAATCCCAAACGTCGTCCGCGGCATGTCGCCGAAGATGCGGCGATGACTTTCCGGCGGCCAGGTCTCGTGCAACGGGCCTTCAACTTCGACAAACTGAACCGCCAGTCCCGGCCCTTCCCATTTTTCACCACCGGTCTTCTTCACGGTGTTCGCGTGACCTAGTCCGTAAGGGAGCATCGCAATTGTTGTCCGCGGCTCCATGTACCGCACGAATTCGAACACGGTCGGCTTGTCGGGCGGGGCATCGAAGTAGCTGATCAGGCCGTTCCTTCCTGTCAGCCGCGTACGACTGACGGTCACGCGAAACGTGACCGGTTTTCCGGCACTTTGAAAGCCGGAAGCGGAAATGCGGAAGCGATAGTTGCCGTCGTTGGGAGGGTAGAACTTCGAGACCCAGATGTTGTGCCATTCGGACGAGCAGAAACAGACAACCTCGCCGTCATCCAGGAAACGATACACGTCCTCGGTGGTCGAACGAACCGGGTGGCCATCCTTGATGCTGTACCGCTCCTTGATCATTGGCGGTGGCTTGGGGCGGTTGGCGATCGCCATGTCGAGCGCGGTGTCGGCGGCTTCGAGATACTTTTCCATCAAGAAAGACGACGTGTGATGCGCCGCGCCGGCATTGTCAAAACCGTCGGCCGAACCATCCGCGGGCAACTGCTTTTTCAAATCGACCTTGATTCCAAGTAGATCGTTGACCGTGTTCTCGTACTCGATCCGATTTAACCGCCGCAGGACGGCGCGTCCCTGAGTGGCGCGCGCCGCGGCATCGGCTGCGGCCATTCGAGGCGCAAGCCAATCGGTCAGCGCCTTCACTTCATCTTTCAACGGACGCGGCTTCGCTTCCGGCGGCATCTCGCCCGCCTCGACCCGCTTCAACACAGCCTGCCAACGCTTCCGGTTGGCTCCGTCTCCCAGGTCTAACGACAGGTTGTCCAATCGCAGATTTCCCTTGGGTTTGTCTCCACGATGACAAGCCAGGCAGTGTTGGGTGACAAATTGTTGCACCTGGGCGTCGTCGCCTTGCGGAGCTGTAGGCTTGGTCTGTGCGGCGAGTTCACGGGTAAACCACAATGCCAAGCAGACAACCGCAACCCACATGCCGCGATTGTCGCGTTCAAGACTGGAGTAGAACAGAACGTTTCGCATTTCGTCTCGATATCAAAATCATAAACCGTAGCCGTGTTCGCCGGAGCGTGGGAACCTGATCCGTCACCCACGCTCTGGCGAGCGCGGCTACGATTCTATCACAGAAGTTCCTTCACGATCCCGTCCGCTTCGCCGCCCTGGAAATTCTCGGGCAGCGGGACTTGCATGCGGTCGAAAATCGTACTCCAGAGATTTCCCAGCCGCACGTCTTCCTTGATGATGTGCCCTTGGTGTTTGATTCCCAGACGCGAACCACCGGCGAGCATCGTGGGCAAGTGATGGTTATGGTGGGCGTTGATCGAGCCACCGCTGCTGCCGTAGGCGACCAGCGTATGGTCGAGCAGTGTGCCGTCCCCTTCCTTGATCGATTTCAGCTTGTTCAGGAAATACGCCCAGTCTTCCATGTACCAGATATCGGACTGAGTGAACCACTTGAGCTTGTCGGGGTCTTCGCCGTGATGCGTCATCTCGTGGTAGTTGTACGGATTGCCCATGTCGCGCCACGAGCCGGTGCCGTCCTGACCGTCCATTCGCGCAAGGTATGAAATCACTCGCGTGCTGTCGGTTTGCAGGGCCAACGCGATCACGTCGTACATCAAACGTTGATAGCGACGATATTCCAGGCCCTTCTTGTCCGGATCGAGACTTTGTTCCTTACCGAATTCCAACTTCTCAACGTAAGGCTTTGGTTTGCGGAGCCAATCCTTCTCGTCTTGCATCCGCCGTTCCAGATCGCGAATCCCGGTCAGGTATTCGTCTAGCTTGCGCCGGTCATTGGCACCCAGACCGCCGTTGAGACGCTTCGCTTCGCCGCGCAGTGAATCAAGCACGCTCGCGCGACGGGCGAACTCAGCTTCGCGCTCGTCTAACGTATCGGCGGTCTCTTGCCGAAAGAGCTGATCGAATAACACATGCGGGCGATTCTCGGACGGGATCGGTGTGCCGCTCGGACTCCAGGAGAGCGTTTGATCGTAATAACCGCCGAAGCCCGTGCCACGTTTGATGCCCAGGGTCAGTGATGGGAAGCGAGTTTGCCGTCCGATCGCCGCGGCCAGTTCCTGATCGCACGAGACACGCAACTTCGCGCCGGGGCTGCGCGTGTTGGTGCCGGTTAAGAAGGTGCGGTCGCCGACATGGCCACCTGAATGCGTCAGTTTCAACCCCGATACGACAGTGAAGTCGCGTTGCAGGGCTTCAAGCGGTTTGAGAATCGGCGTAGCTTTGTAATCTCGACCCGAATCCGGCGGCGTGAAGTCGCGGCCGTTGATGCCCAGACCGAAAAAGCAAAACACGGCGCGACGCGGAGTTTCACCTTCGGTGATCGACCCGGCCGTTGTCACCGAGTCGGCATGGCTGCTCATCACCTCAAGCCAGGGTAGCGCGAGCGTGATGCCAGCCCCTTTCAAAAACGTTCGCCTAGGCAAGGCGACGTGGCGTAGGTGAATGTTCAAGGTAATGCTCCTACTTTGTATTGAACGGTTCGCTGGCCACGATCGCGTGGATCAGCGATTGAATTCGGTAATCGTTCTTCTTTAACTCTCCAACCAGCGATTCGACTAGGCTGTGGTCCGTGTATCCAACGGGACGGCACAAGGCATAGGTTAACATCTTGATGCTCAGCGCCCGGGCGAACTTGTCTTTTTCCGCCATCAACCCAGTCTTGTATTCTTCCAATGTGGCAAACTTGCGCCCGTTGGGGAATGCTCCGCTCACATCCAGCACGGGGCCGTTGCGACCGCGAAAGCCCTCGCCGTTGAATCGCTCGCGCCACGCGCCGATCGCGTCGTAGTTTTCCAAGGCCAGACCGTAAGGATCGAGCTTCGCATGGCACGACGCGCACACTTCGTCGCGACGATGCAGTTCGAGCCGCTGACGAACCGTCAGGTTCTTGCCCGACGTGTTGGGCTGAATCTCCCCGGCGTTTGGTGGTGGATTGTTGGGCGGATCGTTCATCAGTTCCCGCAACACCCACGTCCCGCGGCGCATCGGCAGCGTCCGTGTGCCGTCGGCCAGATACGTCATCAACCCGGCCATTCCTAACACACCACCGCGATGATGTTCGGGCTCGATCGCGACGCGTCGGAACTCCGTGCCTTTGACTCCCGCGATGCCGTAATGCCGAGCCAGCCGCTCGTTAATCACCAGGAAATCGCTGTCGATGAACGACGTAATCGGCAGGTTGTTGTTCAGCACTTCGGCGAAGAATGCAAACGGCTCTTGCTGTGAAGCCTGTTCCAGCGGCGGGTCGTAATCCCGATACTCGGCGGCTGGTTTGATCGAACCGTAATCGCGCACCGACAGCCACTGGCCGGCGAAATTCGTCACGAATTGTTCCGACTTAGGGTCGGTGAGCATCCGCTGGACCTGCTCCGTGACGACGGTCGGGTCGCGCAGCTTGCCGGCGGCTGCCAGTTTGAACAACTCGTCATCCGGCATCGTACTCCACAGGAAATATGACAACCGCGCCGCAAGTTCATGATCGTTCAGCGGTCGCGGCTTTCCCTGCTCGCCAGCGGGTTCTTCGAGGAACAGGAAACCCGGCGCGCAGAGTACGCGCTGCAAGCCGACCCGCATCGCGTCGTGGAACGAAAGCTTGTCGGCGGTTTGCGCATCCTTGACGACCGCCACGACTGAGTCGATTTCTTCGCCGGTGACCGGCCGGCGGTAAGCACGCGGTAGGAACCGGGCAAACATTTCGCGGACATAAGCGTCGTCGTGGCGTTCATCGCCCGCAAAGAAGAGTGTCTTGTGGCTGGCTGGCGGCCACTCCTCTTGAATCGGCCCTTCGATTTCGATCGACTCCAGCAACAGCCGAGGCAGCTTGTCGAGGTCCATCTCCGGATTGTAGATGTTGGCCACGCCGGTCCAGGCGTTTAACTGCTTCTCGATCTCGCGGCGTTCTTTCTTCAACGCGTCGACCTCCGTCCGTGGAGCCCGGTTCGTGGCGGCTCGTTCGAGCAACCCGCGCAGACGGGTCCAGTTCGAGAAGACACGCTTGTACTTCGGCTCGGTAATCACCGCTTTCTCGGTGTGATTCCACAGCATGTTGAAGACCTGCGGGCCTTTTACTTCGCCGTTCGCCGGCCCGCGCAGGAACAACACCGCCTCGGTCACGCCGGACGGCTCGAGCTTCACTTCTTCTTCGACCTGGATTGGTGAATTCAGCGCATAACGCAGCTTGAACTTGTTCGCCTGGGTCCGCCCGCGGTTGTCCACCTTGGCCTTGATGCGAAACCGATAGTAACCATCTTGCGTGACGACTTTGCTGATCGCGAAATGTGCGACCACGCCCCAACCGTCATACTCGCGGCGATAAGTGGGGCCGCCCTGAATGAATTCGATGTGTTTGGGGTGAACGATTTGATCGTTCGCGCCGCGCGGGATCGTGTGTTTGAAGCCGGGAAAGACCGGCACCTTGTCGGGTCTCGGTCGAATTCGGTGGAATTCAAACCCGTAATCCAATCGATTGACCTTCGGCGGTTCAGTGACGATAGCTCGCGCGGCGAGCTTCTTGGCCACCGCGAGACTCCGTTCGATCTGCGTCTGATCGAAAAACAGCGCCACGCCGAGCCGATCAAACCCTTCGGCCAGTCCGTCAGCCGGCAATTCCTCGGTCAGCGGCCGGACGACCAGTTCGTCGAGTTTCAATAAGTCGCGCACCGTGTTGGCGTACTCGTCACGATTCAGCCGCCGCATCGGAATACGTCCGCCCGCATTCTTCGCGGCAAGTTCAACCTCCCGCAATCGTCCGTTCACCCAAGTCACCAACTCAGCCGCTTGCTTCGCATCCGGTCGTGGCCGATCGTCCGGCGGCATCTCACCCGAGTTGATCCGGTCGATCACTTCCTTCCACTGCTCAGCGACGCTCGGCGCGGTGAAATCGCTTCCCAGCAGATCGATGCGATACCCAGCCTTGGCCGTCTTCGCCGCGTGGCACGCCAGACAATGCCGCGCGATGAACGGCTGCACCGATTTCGCGTATTCGGAGGCAGCCGGCGATTGGTCCTGCGACTCACAATTCGCAGTGGGACCCACGAGAAGGATCGCAATAACACTTAAGAGTATTCCGCGATTCTTGTTCATTTCATGACGCCGCTATTGGCCACAGTGACTTCGATTGGCCACAATGACTTCGATTCTACCAACCCATCCATTCCAACGCGCGCCCGGTGGCAGAATTTTTCGTCCTACCAATAAATAAGAACGATAAAATCACCGTTCGCCAATGCAAAACAACTGCGAGTCGGTGCGCAGGATCAACCAGTCTCCGGAGATCGCAGGCGACGCCGTGATTCTTTCGCCCACGTTGTTCTCGGCCAGCAGATGGAACTGGGGACCAGCTTGAACAACGAAGGTGGTGCCGGCATTGTTGCTGACGTAGATGCGGCCGTCACTGGCGATGGGGGATGAGTTGCAATTGCCGCCCAACCGATGTCGATATTGTTCGATGCCGGTCTTGCCGTCAAAACAGACCAGCACGCCGTTGTCCATCCAGGCCGCCCAATACGAACAAAAGGATCAGGCAGGTTGGCTTCATGGTACACTCGGATTTCGACTTTGCTTGAATTGTAACGCGTTTTGGCGATTGTAAGACTATAATCCGTTTCCCACCTGCGTGCCTGTCTCAGCCCCCGTTATGATTTTGCTTTTCATCATTTCGCAAATTCATAACGGGCAACATCATAAGCTCGTACCGAACGGTAGCTCTATGAAAACTAACCTTCCCGACGTGTCGGCATTGCGGATGTCTAGACGCATGGTCGTCGGTTTGATGTGCATCGCTCAGTTTTTTCTTGTCCGGCCGCGGGAGTCGCGTGCGGACGAAGCAGCCGTTGACTCGAAGTCGAAAGCGGACCACGAAGCGATGTTTGCCGCCGAAGTCAGACCGGTTCTTGCCACGTACTGCCTTGGTTGCCATTCGATGAAAGAACAGAAGGGCGAGCTTGACCTGGAGCGGTTCGCGTCGCCAGTCGATGTGCGGAAAGATGTGAAGCCGTGGCAGGCGATGATCTTGCAGCTTGAGACTCGCGAGATGCCGCCGAAAGATAAGCCTCAGCCAACGGCTGAACAGCGGAATTTGCTGATTGGCTGGACGCGACGTTTGCTTGACGACGAAGCTCGCGCGCGGGCGGGTGATCCTGGACGAGTGCCGTTGCGGCGACTCAGCAATACGGAATACAACAACACGATTCGCGATCTGACTGGCGTCGGTCTGAAACCGACGAGGGATTTTCCCGCTGACGGCGCGGCTGGCGAAGGATTTACCAATGCGGCTGAAGCCCTTTCCATGTCGCCGGCGTTGATGGCCAAGTACGTGAATGCTGCCAAGGAAATCGCGTCCCATGCCGTACTGCTGCCCGACGGGTTTCGCTTTTCGCCGACACGGACTCGACGAGATTGGACCGATGAAAGCCTAGCGGAGTTGCGGAAGTTTTACTGGCAATTCACTCGCGACGGCACTTTGCCTTTACAACCTTACGTGGCTGCTCTGGTGCGCCACCGCGAGGATTTGCAGTCCGGCAAAGTGAAGCTGGATGCGGTCGCGGCTCGCGAAAAGCTGAGTCTGAAATACTTGGAAAAACTTTGGCGGGCATTAAACGGCAAGGAAGAATCCTACCCGCTCGATCGAGTTCGCGCTCGTTGGCGGACGGCGAAAGTGAGTGACGTTGGAGCGATCGTCGCAGAAGTTTCCGCGTGGCGTGATCCGTTGTGGAACTTCGTGCCGATTGGCAGCTATCGGTATGGGAACTCGGTGCGAGCGGTGGCCAAGGAGCCGGACGTCAGTGAAATCCAGTCGATCAAAGTGAGTTTGAAACCGGCTCCCGGCCAAAGCCAAGTCGTGCTTTATCTCGTGGCTCGCGAATTGCGTGCCGCTGCGAGCAAAGGCCACGTTGTTTGGCACGCGCCTCGTTTCGAAGGGAACAAGTTGCCAACGCTGGCGCTGCGTGACTATCAAGAATTCGGGCCGCAATTTGAAATCGACTACTCGAAGCTGTTCGCCCACACGGAAGCGTACCTTTCGGCGTCCGTGGAAGCGGCCAACAACTCCAAGCTGTCGTTGAACGACCTAGCCGCGAAACGCCGCCTGGACGAAGCATGGCTGAAACGCTGGATCGCCGTGTTGGACGTCAAACCGTTGACGAAGCAAACGAAACGGGTCGCGGAATCGGGCCGAGTTGTACCCGCGGTTACCGTCCAATTGCTCGATGAAAAAACTCCGGCCAACACTCAACGGCCGGCGATCAACGGATGGAAGCCGAAAGGGGCGGACCTTCCCATTTTGATTTCGAACTCTTCCGACAAAACGGAAAACGTTCCCGGCCGCGTTTCGCCTCACATGGTAACGGTGCATCCGACGCCGACTGAGTTTGTGGCGGCCGTGTGGAAGAGCCCGTTCAATGGACGGATTCGTGTCACCGCCAAAGTTGCCGATGCTCATGCGAACTGCGGAAACGGATTCGCTTGGTGGCTTGAGAAACAAACGCCCAGTCGATCGGCGATCGTTGCCGAAGGAGCGGTTGATCTTGGAAAGGCGTCGGATGTTGCACCGCAGGAGCTAAAAGTGGCGACGGGCGATTCCATCTTCCTGGCCATCGATGCACGCGACGGTAGTCACGTGTGCGATCTCACGGAAATTGCGTTGACTGTGACCGAGGTGGGCAATGAAAAAGCCCGCGTTTGGGATTTGGCGACCGATGTGGCCAACAATGTTCTCGACGGAAACCCTCAGGCGGATGGCCACGGTAACAAGGATGTTTGGAGTTTCGTGAAAGGACGATCCGACGCCAGGTCACTCAAGTCCGGTTCCGCTGTCGATACCAATTCGCTCTTGGCCCGCTGGCGGACGGCGGCTTCGGATCCCGCGCGACGAACGGATGCCGGCAAACTCGCGAAGCAGTTGCAGACCTTGATGACCGGGGTGCGACCTGCCGATGAAAAGCATTCGGATCGTGGCTTGTACGACAGTCTCGCCTCCGTCAGCGGTCCGTTGCTAACGGGGATCGACCTGACGAGTCTCGCGAAAACATCGAAGCAATCGCCCTTCGGGCTGCTGAAAGAGCAATTCGGCAAGCATCCACTGGGCCGCCCCGCCGACGAAGACAGCCTGATCGTTCCGATTGGCGAGGTGATCGAGGTGCGATTGCCGGCCGAAATATTCCGTGAGCGGCAGTTCGTCGCTGACGGGAAGCTCGAAGCCGATTCGAAGGATCGGCTCGTCCAGATGCAAGTCCTGACCAGGCGGCCCACGGCAATCACGGCGTTGGATGCAAAAGCGCCTGTCATCACGAAACCGAACGGACCAGGGCACAAGCAGCTTCTTACCGGTCTCGCGGAATTCCGCGGCCTCTTCCCGCCAAACATTTGTTATCCGCACGTCATTCCGCTTGACGAAGTCGTTTGTTTGAAGACCTTTCATCGCGAAGACGAACCGTTACTGCGTTTGTTCCTCGACAAGCAGCAGACGCAGCTAATCGACCGTCTCTGGCAAGAACACCGATTTATCACCAAGTTTCCGGTCGTTGAGAATGAATACTTGCCGTTGTTCATCGGTTTTGTAACCCAAGATCAACCAAAACAGTTGCTGGACTATTTCGAGGGCCAACGTCCCGTGTTCCTCAAGCGGGCCGAAGACTTTGAACGCGATTTCGAAGCTGCCGCGCCGCGACAGATGAAGCAGTTGCTCGACTTTGCTGCCCGTGCCTATCGCCGACCGTTGTTAGCGTCTGAAACGAACGGCTTACAAACACTGTACCAATCGCTTCGCAAAAAAGATGTCTCGCATGAAGACGCGTTTCGCGGCGTTCTGGCTCGTGTCTTCATGTCGCCTTCGTTCCTGTTGCATCTCGAACCGCCGCCGCCAGGAAAGCTTGCTCGCCCTGTCAACGATTGGGAACTGGCTAGCCGGCTGAGTTATTTTCTCTGGGCTTCGATACCGGACGAAGAATTGCGGCAGCTCGCCGCCGCGGGCAGGCTGCGTGAACCGGCGATTCTCACCGAGCAAACTAGACGCATGTTGAAAGACGATCGCGTGCGAGCGTTGGCAATCGAGTTTGGTACGCAATGGATTCACGTGCGTGGATTCGACGAGCAGAAGGAAAAGAACGAGAAGCTGTTTCCCACGTTCGACGCGAATCTTCGCCAGGCGATCTACGAGGAGTCGATTCTGTTCTTCCAGGATTTGTTTCAAAACAACCGCTTGGTAACCCAGATCCTTGACGCCGACTACACTTTCCTGAACGAAACACTGGCGAAACATTACGGCATACCCGGTGTGAGCGGCGAACAGTGGCGGCGGGTTGAAGGCGTGAAAAAATACGGCCGTGGCGGAATTCTGGGCTTGGCCAGTGTTCAAACCAAACAAGCGGGCGCGTCACGGACGAGCCCCGTGCTGCGTGGCAATTGGATCGTGGAAACATTGCTCGGCGAAAAATTACCTAATCCGCCGCCGAACGTTCCTCAGTTACCCGAACAGGAAACCGGCAACGACGGCCTCACCATGCGCCAAGTCGTGGAGAAGCATGTTAGCGCCGCTCAATGCGCAGTCTGTCACCAACGGATCGACCCGTTCGGCTTTGCATTAGAGAAATACGACCCGATCGGTCGACTGCGTGACAAAGACCTTGGCGGACTGCCAATTGATTCTCAGGCGAAACTTCGCGACGGAACCGAATTCGAAGGAATCGAGGGATTGCGCGATTATTTGCTAACACAGAAAGAGGACACGATCGCGAAGCTGTTTTGTCGAAGACTTCTCGGCTACGCCTTGGGGCGTTCTGTTACACTGTCTGACACGATTCTGATCGACCAGATGATGACGGAGATGGAGAAAGACGGTGGAGTTTCCAACGCAGTGTTGGCAATCGTACAAAGCAAACAGTTTCGGATGATCCGCGGAAGTGACTATCCCGATGACCAATAGCAACCACTCACGGAAAGCCGATATGGCAACATCCTCCCCACCTCATTCTGTCTCACGACGCATGTTCCTGCGTGGCATCGGCGTAACGGTAGCTTTGCCTTGGCTGGAGTCAGCGTCGGTCTGGGGCGACGATACGTCGAAAAACGTTTCATCCAATCCACCCGTTCGGCTGGCGTGTCTGTTTGCGGGAAATGGTTTTCATAGCAACGAATGGTGGGCCAAGGGCACCGGCGACAAGATGGAACTCGGCAAGGTGCTTGAGTCGCTGCATCCGTTTCGCGAGAAGATGTTGTTCCTGCGTGGGCTGTATAACGCGGAAGCTCGGATCGGCGGAATTCACAGTTGCCAAACGGGAAATCTGCTGACGGGTGCACACCTGGCCAACGGTGGAGAAATCCGTTCCGGTGTCAGCATGGATCAGGTCGTCGCTCGCCAGTTTGCCGACCAGACGAAGGTCGATAGCCTTGTATTGGGCTGCGAACATTCCATCGCCGCGCTGCACAAGAACTACTCGATGATTTACAGCTCGCACATTTCGTGGAGTTCACCTTCCACGCCGACGCCGCTGGAGCTTTATCCCGCGTTAGCCTTTGATCGCCTGTTTCGCGATGAAGTCGGACGGACCGATTCGAGCGTCCTGGATGCGGTTCTCGAAGAGGCCGGCGGTTTGCGCGGCAAGATTAGCCAGTCCGACAAGCAACGTTTGGAGGAATACCTCGAATCGGTTCGAGAAGTTGAAAAACGAATCGAAAACGCGGGTAAATCGCGACGTCTGCAAGGCTGGCGACCGACACTCAACAAGCCCGACACTGCTCGTCCCACCGATGGGATCCCGCAAGACATCGACGATCACATGCGTTTGATGTGCGACATTCTGGTGCTGGCTTTTCGCACGGATGCGACGCGCGTCTGCACGTTGAAGCTGAACAATGATCATTCGTCATTGCGGTTTCCCAACCTGACGTCCGATCGCGGGGCGACGCAAGGCATCGATTACATGATCCATCACCTGCTGTCGCACACGAACAACGGCGATTGGTTGAAAGTCAATCGATTCTTCACCGAGCAGGTCGCTTACATCGCCAAGAAGCTGGATGCGGTGCAGGAAGGCGAACGCACGCTGCTGGATAACTCAATGATCCTCTACCTGTCCAGCATGATGACCGGCAACCACAACAACGATCAATTGCCAGTCGTGATGCTCGGCAGCGGCGGCGGTCAGATCAAGACCGGCCGCATCCTCGACTACCTCGGCAAACCGAACCGCAAGATGTGCAGCCTGTATTTGTCGATGATGGACAAGCTAGGCGTTCACCTCGATCGCTTTGGCGATTCCGATCAGCGACTGACAGAGGTCTGATGCAAACTTGCAGCACGAAGTTGAGGCTGGCCACATTTGCCTCGCTCGTGTTGCTTGGCGTTGTGTCGCACGCGCGTCGATGGTGCCGATCGCGAATCGCTCGCCTTCCTGTCAACGCTTGGCAGAAGTCTTGTTTTCCGAGTTTAGTCCCTGTACGAAGTCATCGACTTTTTTCTTCGCCTGGACTGTCTCGTACCCGTATCGTTTTTGGAGGAGGCCGGCAAACTGTTCGCGATCTCCGTCGATCGTGGCCAAGTCGTCTTCACTCAGTTTGCCCCAAGTTACCTTGATCTTGTCACTCACTTGTTTCCAGTGGCCCTTGATCTGATCCCAGTTCATTTTCGAATTTCCTTAAGAGAGATAAAGCGTTCACGCTTTGGATTTCAAAGAGTTCCGTCGACAAAAAGTCATTCATTCTCGCCCAACTCGCCCAAGATCGACGAGGCACCTGGAATCGCCTATTCAAATCGCCGATCTGCCGTGTTGCAGACAGAGAGTTACCAGATCGGCTATGATCGCCTCGCCCACGCACATCACCGAATCCGCACCGCCCCAATAGATCTTGACCGTTCCATCAGACTCGGGGACCGCGCCGCAACTGAAGACCACATTGTGGACATATCCGGTGACTTCCCAAGCGTCTTCCGGCTGCAGAATCCAGGAGTCACTTACCCCCACGACTTTCGCCGGATCGTGCAGGTCATGCAGTGCCACGCCCAAACGATAGACCGATCCATCCATCGTTTCGAAAACTCCGTGGTAGATAGACAGCCAACCCTGATCGGTCTTGATCGGCGGCGCTCCCGGGCCAATCTTCATTTCATCCCAGTGATAAGGTACGGGCTTCATCACAAGCTGGGACTCGCCCCAAAAGACTAAGTCCGGCGAATAGGTAATCCAGATCGACCAGGGCGAGATTTCCGAATGGGGCCGGTCAAGCCGCGCATAGAGTCCATTGAATTTTTCGGGAAAGATCACCGTGTTCCGATAGTCTGCCTGCGTGATAAGCGAGACTCGTTCTATCTGAACAAAGTCCACGGTCTTGGCAAGAGCGATCCGCACGCCATTTCGCGAGTAGGCGCTATACGTGATGAGATACTCGCCTTCCACCTGCGTTACGCGTGGGTCCTCGACGCCGAATTCCTCATAGGCAGCAAAAGGGCCGTCCGGTGCAGGTGTCAGAAATGGTTGGGGATCGGCATTGAACTTGAATCCGTCGAGACTGCGTGCCAAACCGATGATTGATCGTCCGGTGCGCAGGTGGGATCGGAAGAGCATGATGTACTCGTCCCCATGCTTCACCACGGCCGCGTTGTGAACCGTTTCCACCGCGTAGGGAACTTCAGCTTTGGTAAGGATCGGGTTCCCGGAATATCGCTTGACGATTTCGTGCATCATGATGGCATATTCGTTTCCTGGTCAAAAACCCCGTAATAGTTTCTCGCGCGGCGGAGGCGGTAAACGCATGTCGCATCGCTGGGATGGTGCAACGGCTGTCCGGAGCGATACCTATCGATCATCACCCGCAACTTCTCCGTTGATCCTGGTTGGGCTTGTGTTGGTTCGGATCGATTCGGCGGTTGGAATAGGCTCTCTCGGCTCTCTGAGATGTAGTCCAGCATATGCCTTCTTTCCACCGGATGAGGGATATCATCCTTGGTCTGGATTGGGTTCCTGGAATATCGCTTGACGATGTCGTCCGCCATGATCGAGTCATCCGTCATGAGCGTGTCGTGCGTCATCATCACCTTTTCGCTTCCTGGTCAAAGATCTTGTGATAGACTCGCTCATACGCGTCGACCATCGTGTCGATCGAGAATCGTTGCTGGACGTGTTCGCGGCAGGCGGTACGGGTTATTTCAGGAAGCTTTTGCAGGGCGTGTACTGCTTCGTTCACGTTGTTGACTAGAAACCCCGTCCGCCCGTCCTTGATGACTTCACGACAGGACCCCAGGTCCATCGCGATCACGGGCACGCCGGCGGCATTCGCCTCGGCCAGAACAAGTCCGAATCGCTCGGGAATGGTGTTCAAGTGCAGCAGTCCCCGCGCGCGGGCAAACAATTCGTTCTTCCCTGGTACATCAACCGGCCCGATGTAGCGGATCTGACGATTATCAAGATGCGGTTCCACCTGCTCCCGGAAGTAGGCCTTGTCCTGGATGATGCCCGCGATCACCAGCGGCTGCCCGCTCTGGCGAGCAACTTCGATTGCCAGATGCACGCCCTTGTCGGGGTGAATCCGTCCGAGGAAGACCAATTCGTCGCCCCGCGATTGCTGCAGCGGGTACAACGAGAGATCGATCCCGTTATAGACAGTTCCCAGGTAGTTTAGTCCAGGCGCTCGATCCGAGTCGCTGATGGAAACGAAGTAGCCGTCGCGATACTTCTGGTACACGGCCATGATTTTCGGTGAGGAGAACCCGTGGATTGTGGTCAGTACCGGGGTGCTGACCAGCCGCGAGTAAGTCAACGCCATAAAGTCGTAGTGGCTGTGGATCAGGTCAAAGTCGGCAGCCCGTTCGAAGGCCGCGGAGATGTGAAGGTATTCCGCCACCTTGGGATCGGCGGTGGAATCTTCTTCGTATCCCCTATCCACGACAGCGTACAGGCGAGCGCGCGTCACGGAATCTCCGCTGGCGAAAAGCGTCACATCCCAACCGCGGGCGACAAGTCCCTCCGTGATGTTGCTGGCAACAGTTTCCCAAGCGCCGTATTGACGTGGAGGAGTTCGCCAAGCAACCGGCGACAGAATAGCAACTCTTTTCTGGGCAAGCGCCATGGTCTTCAGCCTTCTTCTGATTGCATCGCGGCCAGGACTTCATCAACGGGGACCGTGGCGAAGCCGGTGGCGTGGTCGGCCAGGCCATACGGCATGATTAGTTCGCTGCCATGGATTAGAACGCCGCACGTATAAACGACGTTGGGCACGTAGCCCTCGCGTTCGTTCTCGTTGGGCTGTAGTAATGGCTCGCGAAGGCGGCCGATGACCTTGCTGGGATCATCACGATCCAACAAAAACGCTCCAATGCAGTACTTTCGCAGCGGGCCGACACCATGGCTAAGTACCAGCCAACCTGCGTCGGTTTCGATGGGAGATCCGCAGTTCCCAAGCTGGATCAACTCCCACGGAAAGGTTGGCTTGAGAAGCACTTTGCGCTCATTCCAAAAGTGAAGGTTGTCAGAGAACATGAGGAAGATGCTCTCATTGCCCTGGCGCGAGAGCATGGCATAGTGCCCGTTGATCTTCCGGGGGAAGATGGCCATGCCTTTGTTTTGCGCGGCCGGCCCGTTGAGAGTGATAAAGCGAAACCGAAGGAAATCAACGGTCTCAACCAGCTCTGGCATGACCACCTTGCCGTCGAAGGCGGTGAATGTCGCGTAGTAGATGTAGCTGCCGTCGTCGTTTTGGAACCGGACGAACCGCGCGTCCTCGATGCCATTGCTTTGCGACGGCGTGGCGGGAAAAAGAATGCGCTCGGAAAGCTTCTGTTCGGGCTGGAACTGGACCTCATAGTTCGATTGGGCCAGCATCCAAATTCCCTTTGCCGTACGCTGATCCTCGTGCAGAACCCCTTCTGACTTGCGCTCTTTGTCGACCTCAACGTCGATGCTGGCCCGCAACTCCTGCATGGAGAACCAATTGCCGAGCCGATTCATGACTCGGTCCGTGAATTCGCCGTTCAATTCCAGTTCACGGAGTTTTCTTGTGAACAACCCCTTCTCGTACGCCAGGTTCGGGATTTGACGAGGCTCGGTGAGAAAGCCTGCCGGTTCCAGCACCTCGATCCGATGATCGGAATAAATGATTCCGGTTCGAAAGGTGATGGATGAAATATGACCTTCCCCAGTGGCGCGCAGGCTGAGAATGAACCGCAGGGCACCTGGAGGCAAGCCGCTTTGGTCGGTGTGCGGAACGATGGAAGGATTAAACAGCGCGGCGGATTCAAGAGAGTATTCGGCGAGAAAGTAGGAGCCGATCAACAGCCGTCTTGCTTCGGAGAGATCCTCTGCCAGAACATGCTCCTCGCGAACTTGTTCGAATCGCTCGAGAAACATCCTGTGGATCTGCTGGTGCCGCTGCGAGAACTCGGCGGAGATTTCATCAAGCAGAGGACCGACCTGTTCTTCCGGAAGCGACATGATCCGGCCGATGATTCGGCCAACACGCTGTGAATCACCTGGACGGAAGGGTCGCAAAAGGACGCGTGACTGGTCGGGCTTGAGGACCGTGTTGGTGCGTTTGAGGTTAATTGTGCTGTTATCCATGGAAGTGTTGTGCCTGAATCACGCCCCGACTGATCCGCTGACGATAGCAGTCTTGGTGCGGGCGGTGGGTGCCTGTTGAGCGCTGAACGCATGCAACTCAGTCCACAGATAGGCGAGTGTCGATTCGGCACCCTGGTTGAGGTTAACTCCGGCCGATTGCAGACCGTCGAAGCAGGCCCCGTCCTGAACATCGGCCAATGGTTGCTTCAGGCTGTTCTGGCCATGGAACCAACCGCGGGCTCGCAGAAAAACAGCCCGATACTTGTCGTCGCCTCGCAGCTTCAGCCCGGCCAGCGCGGCGGTAGCCATCGTGGACGCTTCGACGGGTTGTTGGTCGTACGGCGACTTCTCCTCGCCGTGCGAATACCAATCGCTATTTCCGATAGGCCAAAAGACGTTGTCAGCGGTCGTCACCAAATCGAGAAAGCCGAACGACGACTCCGCGATGGCGAGGAACCCCTCGTCGGGCCAGCGCTCGGCCGCATCGAACAGTGCGTGCGGCAATACGGCGTTGGCGTAGGTCATCCGCGACTCGAACCACGGCCAGTCGGGCCGTTGCGAACGGTGGTAACATTCCACCAGCCGGTCGGCCGCGAGCCGGGCGACGCGTTCCAGGGGGCCAATGCCCTCAACTCCGGCCCGCCACAGAAGCGCCCATGCTTGAATGACATAGGCTTGGGCTCGCAAACTTCGTAGTTCGGCCAATGCGGGCAGGACGCCGTCCAGCAGTTCGCGAGCTAGTCCACGGAATCCGCTAGGCAAACGGCTGCCGAGTACTTCGGCCAGCGCCAATACAGCCTGGCCCTGGCAATCTCCCGTTCCTCCGGCGTCCAGCCAGTCGCGCTGGTAGCCGAGGAAGTTGTGGAACCCGCGCACCGGACAGCGAGCGTGCTCGAGGAAGCTTAAATAGCACGTCACGCGCGCCAGCATGCGGTCATCTGGGAAATCATCCCACAGGCGAGCGCACAGCCGTAATGCGCGGGCATTGTCGTCCGTCGTATAACCGCTCTCGCGTCGCGGAATGCTATAGATAGCGTGCTGAATCAGACCAGTCGAGTCGGTCAGGCGATCCAGATGATTTAGCGAAGGGCAACTGTGAACACTCATTACATTCCCCCCTGCAAAAGCTCTTCACGGTGATTCTCGTGGCCCGGTGGCGAGTTCATGCGAATCTGTTGAACTGAATCCTGCTGGCTTGCGGCCACGGCCTGGCCGAAGAGATCTAGATACTGCTGACCCACGTTGGACCAGAACATCGGCTTGGCATATTGGTAAGCTCTGCGCCGCGTTTCGGCCAACAACTCTGGGTCCGTCAACAGCCGGAGTGTCGCGTCGGCCATTGCCGTGCTGTCAGCGAAGGGCACGAGCAAGCCCCGCCCGTCGGCGAGAACCTCTTCGGCGTACAAATAGGGAGTGCTTACCACCGCCCCCACGGCTGCCATGGCGTAGGCCATCGTGCCGCTGGCGATCTGATCCTTTCCCGGGTAGGGGGTTACGAATACGTCACAGGCCTGCAGATGTGCGAGCAACTCGGCGAGGCTGAGATACTCGTTGACGAAACGCACGTTTTCGCCGACGCCAAGCGATTCGGCCAACTCGACCAGTCCACCGCGGTAAGCTTCACCCTCCTGTCGCTTCACCTGTGGGTGCGTGACCCCCACGATCAAATAGGTTGCTTGGGGACACGCCGCCACCACTTGGGGCATTGCCCGGATCATGTGTTCCAGTCCCTTACCGCGATTAATGAGTCCGAAAGTGCAAATGACCTGCCGACCCGAGAGCCCCAGTCGCTCCTTGTGACGTTCGTCCCGTTCAAAAGGAACCACCGGCACTCCATGCGGGATCACCTGCACCGATGAACTGGATACGTCGTACACGTCAGCCAACAGCCGTGCGGCAATCTCCGTCATCACAACGACGCCCTCGCTACGGGCGGCAATGGCCTGAACTAAACGTCGCGGAACCTCATCGGGCTGCGTCAACAAAGTATGCAACGTGGTGACGATCGGCTTTTCACAGTTGTGCATGAACTCCAAAATGCGACCGCCCCATTTGTCCGGATAAAGGCCGAATTCGTGCTGCAGACTGACCACATCGCAGGGGCCATCGTTGACGGCTTCCGCGGCCAGGCGGTAGGCATTGGGACGGCTGTTTTCGATGACGTGGACGACGCGCGGATCGTTGCTGGGGACTGTGCGTGCTTTTTGGATTGCCGCGACCGAAGAGACAGGCTGCCCCGCCGCCAGATCCACGGCGTCAGCCGAATCCTTGGTGAACGTTGCCAAGCCGCACTCTTCAGGCGGGTAGGTTGATACAAATAGCGGTTGAATGAATTCCATTAGTCATCTTTCCTAAAATGGCATATCTTGCTTCGGCTAACGGGCTGTAAAGTGACTCGCATCTAGGTCTCATTCTTTCTTCTTGGGTGCCACACGCATTTGATCGATCACGCGGCGGACTCCATTAACGCTGTTGGTCGATCTGAGAATGGAATGTCGCTCTTGCGCGTACCGTAGGGTTCCCGTCAGTGTCACGTCGCCACCTCGGACGCTGGCGGTGACTTTGCTCTGCGATCCGACTCCACTCCGTGATAGTTTCTGGGTCACTTGCTTGAAGAGCGTCTTGTCAGGTATCTGGCTGCCAAAGGTCATGGTCGTAACTCCTAAATCAGTTCCACGATGCGGATGTATATTCGACGGATGAAGGTTTACGAGTTGAGTCGCTGGGCGAATTGGTCAACCTTGTTCTCGGCCTCGACTTGCTCATAGCCGTATTTCTGTTGCACCACGAATGCCAGTTGATCGCGACGACCGGCGATCGCAATAAGATCGTCTTCGCTCAGCTTGCCCCATGTGAGCTTGATCTTGTCACTCACTTCTTGCCAATTGCGCTTGATTTGATCCCAATTCATATTCCTGATTCCTAAAGTAAGAGATAAAAGTTCATGCAGTGGAGATTCATGCAAGAGACTCACTGGATGCTCGAACTCACACGGAAGCCTCTTCCACGCGATAGGCGTTGGCTCGCGGGTCGAACATCAACCGGTAGGCTACGGTCAGTTCCGTCGCGCGCCCTTCTTGGGCTTCCAGCACAGCCTCCATCGTCGTCGCGGGCAGGTCGGGCTCGCGAGGCCCGGACGCGTCAATCACCACGAGTTTGAGACCATCGCCGGCCGCGGCAATCTGGTTTCTCAGGTAGCCTTTGACTAACGGATACGGTTTTAGCGGCCGTTGGCTATTGGTGCAGAACTTGTCATAGATATCCTTGTCGGAAAATCCATAAATTGGCGAGCACTCACTTTCCGCAGGACGCTGCACGACCTGTGGACCAATCGGGCGATTCTCCTCCATCAAGACGTAGTTTGGTGTGCCAGCGACAACCGCGCTCATCGGCATGAAATTTCCTCGGTGTAATTTGTTCCTAGTTGGCCGCTTGGAAGTCAGGCGACCTGTAAGTGAATCTCGTCGTCGCTCGGAGTCGGTTCAATTTGCGGCAAGAACTCCATAAGAATGTCCAAGTGAGCCCGCTCGCTTCCCAGTATTTCAGTGGCTAGGCTCCATGCCTGCGGATCTTCGACCAGTTTCGCCACGCAGCGCTCGTTTACTTGGATGTTGCGCTGATGATTCTCGATGAGCCTGTCCAACAGATAGTCCAGAGCCAAATCGTTCAGGGACATGAACCTCATCGGAAACGAACCTGAATTGACGCTGCCATGGCGATCCTCGATCGCTTCGACCAATCGCTGGGAGTAGTACTCGTGGTCGGCGGCGATAGCGCGAGTTGCTTCGACGAGCACCTCGTTGCCGGGATGCGTCCTGGGCTGGGTCTCGTTGATATAGCTCACCACGGAGAAGCGTTGGATCGACAACAAGCAGTTCAACACGTCGATGACTTTCGCTCGAGACATCGGTCACGCCCTTTCTGGTTGGTCAACACTCTGCCAAACTTTCTTTTGCAATTGGGTCAACGCTCGTACCCGGCTAAAAAGCCACGGAATTCGCGGCGGTGCGTCTCTTCGCCGGCAAGCGCGGTGATGCAGAGATCCTGAGTCACGTAATCCACGCCGTCGCAAAGTTTAATGATCTTGTTGTACTGTCGGATGGCGGCTTCCTCAGCGTCAATCACACCTTTGATCACCGACAGCACATCCGTCGTTTCAGCCGGCGGCTGGAGCATTCGCTGAGTGGCTGAGAACTCCAAGCTGCCTGGCACCGTACCGCCCAGTTCGCGGATGCGCCGGGCTAACGCCTGGGCGTGTCCCAGTTCCTCCTGCACGTCGCTGGCCAGCGATTTCTTCACTTCTTCCGCGCGCACACCATCCAAGTTGACGGAATTGCAAACGTAGTTCATCACCGTTTCCATCTCCATCCAGTAGGCGCTGGTGAGTTCACCTTGGATCTCTTCTTTGTTTTCGTCCGTCATGAGTGGTCTCCGTTTTTCGTCCCGCGAGTTGTCTTACATGCCATGATGTTTATGCAGTTCTACCGCTGCTGGCCCACGGTTGATTCGTTGCGATTCAATCGCGCGGGCGATGCATGGCATCGTGTCGCCAATCGTCTGAATCCCGCAGAGCGCCTCGTCAGGAATCACAACTCCGAATTCCCGTTCCAATTCAACAGCCAAGACCAGCCGATCGATCGAATCGATCCCCAAGTCTTCGATCAAAGATGTTTCCTCCGTAAGCCGATCGCGACGAACTCCGAGACAACTTGAGACGACGGCATAAATCAAGTCGGTATTATCTTGCGTGCCGTGCGTAACATATGCATTCAAGGAACGAGTCAATGTGAGTCCCTGCTCCTTTCTCTGACCGACTGACCGTGGGTCAACTTCGGATTCTGGCCTCGCTGTAAACATCTAGCGCCAGCAGTCCCAAAATCACGCATCCCAGCATTGTGACGTAGATCATTATCCGGCCCCTCGCTGGACACTCACGGTGCCCGTCGCCCGCTTCGCAATGAAAATAACGTGACCCGCGGTTAGTACGCCGACCGGGAAACCGATGATCAATGTCCCAAACAAGAAAGCTGCGTTCGGCATCGTCACCGTGAGGAACAACAGATTCGTTTCAACGGCTTGCGTGTTCTGCAGGACCACGATCACCACCACCAAGCTGACTGCGGCAACGGCTAATAACTTCAATTTGTTCATTATTCCTTTCAACATGATCTACTTCGAATCGAGACCGTTCGATCGTCCATTCACTTTGGACAGTTAAGGAAGCCGCGCGCTCTCCGTGCCTGCCGCCGATTCACAAGTACGCATTCCAGCAGTATCAGCGTTTCCAGGATCGACGGATCTACCGGCTTGCTGAGCGCCAGGTCGATTCCCGCCTCAAGGCATTGTTGGCGGGACACGTCGTCAGCCCGCTCCGTAACCGCGATAATGAAGCGCTCCTTCCTGGGAAAGTCGAGTCGCAGATGCATCGCGACCTGGCCTCCATCCATGAACGGCATTTTCATATCCAGCAGCACGACATCGGGATCCTGAGCCGCGGCCGCTCGCAACGCGGCGAGGCCGTCGTAGGCTACACGGGCAGTATGGCCCGACCGGCGCACCTGCCCGACAATCGCGTCGGCCACGTTCTGCTCGTCATCCACAACCAAGACTCGGAGTGCTCGCTGGTCAGCCCGGACACGATCGCTCTTACCAGAGGCCGATCGGTGCCTTAGCTGGCCGCTGTTGACAGCGGCAGGATTTGCTACTTCTCTTGTCGCCAGTTGACTCATCGATAATGCGGCCATGTTTACCATCCTTAGCGTTGTGCCTAGAGGTCCTTGAATCATCCTGAACACCCGGAATCAGGTGCCACCTGAAATCCGTCGTCATCCGCGCGCTCGTTCGAATCTCGATCCGTACCTGTGCCCGGACCCGCTTTCGGGGTTAGCAGGAACACTTGCACCATCGCACCTGCCGTAAACGCGTGGACAACGGCACCAGGTGCCGCTTCGATCTCCACGGCCCCTTCGCGCACTTCTCTGCCGGTTATTTCCTTAATCTCCTGTCGCATCGGCTCGGACGAGGTGGCGAAGAGTTGCCGGTGAAACTCGTGCACCTGCGCGGCTCCCGCGGCTGTACTTGCCAAGGCTTTCTCGGCTGGCGTCAAGACGTCGTGCAGTGTCACCACCAGCGTGTCCTCGCTGAGGATCGCGCTCACCGATGTGGGAGCAATCCCCGTCCGCTGCTGCTGCTGTGTGCTGGCCATCTCGGCGAGTTGTTGCGTGATCCGCGCATCTGATTCGATCCTTTGGTCATTCATTAGCTGAACACCGTTCATAAGCGCACAAAAAAAACCGACATAGTCGAACACTTGGTAGTGTTCGACTATGTCGGTTTACCTTTTAACAAGCCCCCTGAGACTGCCAGGTTGCTATTTATCTAGTCATCCGAAAGGGTGTTGAGGTGGGTTGTCCCGTTACTCGACATTGCTATTCTACGCTATCCCGTTCGCGAAACAAGGGCGTGGAGTCGTTATTGTCAACTTTGAGTACAAATTGGCAAAGGATTCGATTTGCAATTCGTTTAGAATTTCGGATGTCGGTCGAACGCCTTCGAATACATCGCCCTAAACTTGAGCCGCGCCCTTGTTGATCCGGGCGACTTGGAGATCGTAAATGAAAACACAGGGAGAGATCGAAGCCGCCATCTGCAAAGGCATGTCCAATTTTGAACACGAATACATGGGCCGCGGTCCCAAGGATATCCATGCACATTTGATTGGTGATCTGTTAGTGGTTCGTTTGCAGGGTGTTTTGACTGCCGCTGAGCAACATCTGGTAACAACGCTTCCGGCTGAAAAAGGTCGCGACTTGCTGAAGCAAGTCCGATCACAACTCATCGAGGTAGCGCGACCGGCTTTGGAAAAGCTGGTTCAAGACATCACCGCCGCCAAACCCCTCAGCTTGCATCACGACATCAGCACTCTCACGGGTGAAGAGATCGTCGTATTCACATTGGCCGAGGCGCCCGAATGTCGCGAGACGAAGAGGAAATAATCTAACAATTAAATCCACTGACGGGCTTACTTGGTGGCGAGCGACTCAGGCAATACTTTGACGACCAGCGAACTGTCTTTCGTCGACGCGCAGGACCTCCTCGGCACCATGATCGAAACGCTCGTGTGTGGCGACTTGAATGCAGCGAATCGCATCAAGCCCTCTTAAGTCACGCGCTGACCAATTCGACGGCATCATCGTCGGTGTCGGTGAGTGGCGCGTCGCAATGCCGGACACCGCCTCTTCTCGGCCAGGTTAGAGTGGCTTAACATTTTCGGCTCTTGGCCCTTTAGGACCACTTCCTTCGTTGTATGACACGCGTTGTCCTTCTCGCAGTTGATCGAAGTTTTCGCCTTCGACGTTTGACGAGTGAAAGAACATGTCCTTGTCGCTGCCGGTGTCAATAAAACCGAAGCCCTTGTCCGTGATTCGCTTGATAGTGCCTTCTGCCATTAATCGATTTCCTCAAAAAAGTATGCGGTCAACCGCGCGTGAAACATTCAAACGAGGTTGACCCTGGGAGTGTGGGTTTTAGTTCGCAAATCCTGGCCATGAAGATATGGGTTGAAAATCATGGCCTGCTTCAAAAGTTGTTCTTTGGATGAACACACAAAAAAACCGATGTGGTAGAACACTCGTCGGCGTTCCGCCATATCGGTTTACTCTTTAACGAGCCCCCTGGTATTGCCAGGCTGCTATTTATCTAGTCATCCGAAAAGATGCCGAGCAAGGGTTTGCTATCCCATTACTCAACAAAAATTATTCTAATGCATCCGGTTGGCAATGCAAGGGCCCTGCGGCTGCCTATTAGTACCACGGCTCCAAACACGTATTGAAGTCGACTTCGTCGCGATGCACTTCGTCGCGAAGGCGTTCGTCACATTTGGCGACCGCGCGGGAGTAGTCGCCGAGCCGATCGACCAGCTTTGTTAAGTCCACCGCTTGTTCGTCGAAGACCCGAATTACGACGCGCAATGGTGTGACATACTCGATTTGTGGCTGACGATGCCGTTCCGAGACATCGTCCAAATATGTTTCAATTTCGGGCCGCCGACCGACGCGACGCCAGGGGGCATCGGTGAGTTTACGGTAGCGCACCAGAACCAGACATCTTCTCACGTCCTGGTTGCCGACGGTTTTGCTTCCTGACGACATTAGTTCTCGCAAGGTTGGGCGAAGTACTCCAGGGAACCGAAGTATTCCAGGGAACCACGGTTCGCGGCGTTCGCTACCGCATACTCGCGAACAGATTCGGTAAATTCGGTTTCGTTACTCATGTCCGTTGCTCCTTTCAAAGAACGAACGTTGGACCTTGGGATCGAGGCAGCACAGTGCAATTCGGCTGCCCTTGGTTTTCAGCTTCTGATTGAATTGGTCGAGCGCTTTGATCGAAGCGGCGTCAAATGACTCCACGGCTGTAAAGTCCAATAACACTCTGCTGTCTTTCACCAACCGATCCGCGAGCTGCGTAAGATCTTCGCGCAACTCGGACACAGTCGTTTCGTCAAGGGTCTGTTCGCCCTTGAATTGAACATGTGCTGTGTTTGCCGAACGCAAGACAGCGAGGTGCTTAAATTTCCATGAATCGCATGCGTTGGTTTCGGCTGTAGGCTGTGCCGATTTCGGCGTCAGCGCACGTATCGCTTCATCGCGAAGCTCGTACATTTCGAAGATTCTGTGTCTGACTTTCGCCATTTGGAGTTTTCTTTTCTTTGAGTTTTCGGGATTCTATTCTGGCAAGTTTTCTGCCGGGCCATTGCCCTAACGTTTGCCGTGCTGGGCCACGACCTTCAAATAACCCAAAAGCGTTGTGGTCACGTGGCCTCTTGCCAATCGGTCGATGACGTCATTCTTTTCCTGCGTGGTGACGGCCATCGACGACAACGGTTGTTCAAGTTTGGCAGGCAGGTCACGCGCTGACCAATTCGACGGCATCTTCGTCGGTATCGTCGCGACCCTCCCAAAATGATCAAGCTCGTCGTTTCCATAACCCCGCGGCGTTCATCGCACTTTCTTTCTACTTGGGTATCCCTGACCCGAGTGGCGCGACCGGAATCCGCCCCGCATCACGTTGCTCATCTTCGTCGTCTTCAATTCTCTCTTCGCCACTGCCAAACTCGAAAAACTTTGTGAATCGAGATGACCGACTAAGTCCTCCAAGTTTCATCCAGTTGACGATGTTCATTCGTGCTTTCCCTTCCTATTAGGGATCGGGCGGGGGACCACGCCAGGAGTCCTGGGGCCACCGATTGGGTCGTGCGTGGCAGCCCCGCTCGGTGGATTTCTATGGCGATTTGTTTTCGTCGACGCGGGGTGCTTTCCGTGGATCTTTCCCGCGCGGAACGCAAAGGCAATTGCCGCCGGTAACTCGGCTTCAGCAAGCACTAACATCGCGAGGCTCTCCGTCACTTTGGCTTTCATTTCCTGCTCGTAGGCGATTGCCTCCGCACGACGCACTTCGGCCCGCGCCCGCGCCATGCGGGTGTCCGCGTCGGCTTGGTCGCTCTGCAAACGTGCTCCGATGTTTTCTCCCACGTCGATGTCCGCAATATCTATCGAGACAATTTCAAATGCCGTATTTGCGTCAAGCCCCCGGGCCAACACGCCCTTGGAAATGCGGTCGGGCATTTCCATCACGTCCATGTGCGTTTGGGCGGATCCAATCGCGGTAATGATTCCCTGGCCGACACGGGCGATGATCGTTTGCTCGGTCGCGCCCCCGATCAACTGGTCGAGATTCGTGCGGACGGTCACTCTCGCGCCGACGCGCAGCTCGACGCCATTTCTCGCGACCGCACTGAGCGTTGTCTTGCCGCCACTCTGCGGATCGGGACAGTCGATCACCTTAGGCGACACGCTGGTGCGGACCGCGTCCAGCACGTCACGGCCAGCCAGGTCGATCGCCGCCGCGCGGTCAAAATCCAAATTGATCCCGGCACGATGAGCCGCGATGATGGCGCGGATGACTTGCATCACATCGCCTTTCGCCAGGAAATGGGCCTCCAAGCGCGCGGTACTCATGCCATGGTCCCGGTCGATGTTCAGGCCCGCTTGTCTGCCCATGACCTTGGCAGTAACGATCATACCTGGCTTGACCTGACGCAAGCTCATGCCGATTAAGCTCATCAAGCTCACATCCGCGCTTGACATATACGCCTGAAACCACAGCGCGCCGTATTTCACCAAAGCCGCCACAAACAGCAGGGCAACCAAGACCACAACGACGATCCCACCGATGACCAACCCGTCTCGGAGACCCATTGCGAAGAGTGGGGCAAAGGACTCGAACATCAGCGTCTCCCTGTGCGACCACGGTAGCTTGCGCGGTCGCCAATGTTTTCGAAGGGGACGGAAACTCGATCCACGCCCGGTGACGTGTAGCTAATCGAACTACCGGTTTGAAGTAGAACTAGACGTTAGATTTTTCGTCAATCGAGTTCGATCGTCCGCCTCAAGTGCATGAGACGGAAATCGCTACACCTTCTTTCCATCAAGGACTCGATGGAGAATAGTCATCCAGGTTTGGTTAAGCCGCAAAGTTACTTCTCCCACTTTGCGTTCTTCATCCTGCTGGACTCGATTTCAAAGCCAGCTTTCACTAAGTAGTCATGCGGACTCTTGCCTGCTTGGCAAGCTTGCCAAAAACGGACGGTGCGGAGTGCACTCTCTGTTTTAGTCGTGGCCGTTTCGGAAACGATGACTTCCACCGACTTCGTAACCTCCGACGTCAAGCTGGTCATCATCTGCTGACGCAAGCGGTCCGCCCAGTTCTTCCAAAGCGTTTTTTCTCTTACATTCATCATCGAAACTGCGAAGTAACGGTGCCTAGGATGCACGTTGGAGGACGGTGTTCAAAAGTGCATTGCAACTAGGGTAAAAACTCAGACGTCTACGACTCAATCGATGAAGCCGCCGGAGGGACGAAGTCCGTTGGCAGCTTGGGAATCACGTTCCTCAATTCTGAACGTAGAACCTGGATTTCCTTGGGGGCGTTGATCCCGATTCGCACCTTGTTACCTCGGATCTCTAACACGGTAACGACAATACTGTCGCCAATCAGGATATCTTCGGTCGACTTCCGGCTTAAAACGAGCATGCTTCCCTCCTTGGTGTTGGGGATTCGCTCTTTTGCATCTAACTGTTGCTTTTGGTGGTCCGGGATTCCATCCTCGCCATCTTTTGCTTAACCATGGTTTTGATATGCGTCGGCGCCTCGACCATGGCCATGACCGTGGCGAGATCGTCGGCACCCTTTTGATCTTCTCCGTTCGCCATATACACCAGCGCCCGGTTATAGAGTACCGCCGCCTTCAGGTCGGCGGGCGCGTGCGGCATCTCATTGGTCTTGCTGTAGTCTTCGATGGCACCTTGGTGATCGTGACTTTTAGCCTTTGCCATTCCACGCTTGTATAGCAACACAGCCTTGCCGCGATTCGAGAATTGACCGAATAACCAGGTAAACACGTTCAATTGTGGGCCGTCCTTTCGTGTCTGGCGTTCCGCGTGCCTCGCCTCTGTTCACGACGACTTTACTTGCCACGATTCATGCCGGCGAACCCCGTTTCCGTTCGGGAAAAGCCGCCTCTCAACCTCTCCGCAACCAGCAATCCTCGGATGCTTAACTGGGACAACGGCAACCCGAACGCTGCGAGCCGTTGAACGCTAAAGCAACGCATTTTCACCGCCGTCCTTTGGCAGAGGAATTTCGATTTTGATCATAGTTGCCGTTCCTCGCCGAACTCGCGTCCAACGTGCTACGAACCGACCGCGCGTCTCTTGTTAGGCGATTTTCGTTGCTCCGCGGCCTCGAGTTCTTGGCAGCGGTCTCGCACTGAGCGGTACGGCATTCCTTCGATGAGTTCATATCGCTCGGCTCGGATAAACCAGAATGCCAAACCTCCTGTATTATGCGCGGGCGTTCGCTCAGTTCGTGACGCTCGCACGCCGAGCGACCCTTTTCTACCGGTCTTTTGCCAACCACGACGTTGCATAATCATGCGCACCAATACACCGATGGCCTGCCGCAAGCGTTTGCTGCGACTGGCATGTACGCCTGCGAGAAATTTATTAATGGCGGGCTGCGATTCAAGCTCCCGAACAACACCCGCCAACGGGGCCCGGTCGTGGTGCAGTTCCGATTCCTCCATACGCCGTTGACAATCTCCGTCGTTAAAGAATTCAAGCACGGTGTCGAAGGGCTGCTGTGGATCGTTCATGACGTCTGCAAAGGTTTTTCCCTGTCGATCTGCCAGAAACTCTTTTCGTGTGACCCGTGCTTTCGCCAACTTCCCTAACTCCCAGGCTCTTATGTAGCGTTATTCGACTAGTTACAAAAACAGGACCTACAAGTATTGTATCTTCTAAAATGGGATGTGCAATAGTGATCCTGCTTGAAATCAGCCCTTTCTTAAGAAAGGCCGATCCTGACCAGACTGCCCGAACACCATGCAGATCAAAAGCGTGCCTGGACGCACGCGAGCTAGGCAAGTGAACGTTTACCCGCGAAGAATTGGCCGCTTCGCGCGATCGAGATCGCCTTGTAATAGGGCCGATCATTCGGTTGCGCCGTGCGATCACCTAGACGCCAAGGAAACATCGTCGTAGACTGATATCGTAAGTGTGGATGTTCGCTAAGCAGTTCTTCAAGGCGAAATAAGCGCAGTTGTGTTACGTTTCAGGCTCCTTACCTCCGCGCATCAAAATCGTGTCGCGAAGAGCATGAAACAGATTTCGATTCCAGTTCTGGACGCGCCTGACATCCTCCAACCCTTTTGAAGAAGGTGGGCCCCTTCTGATTTGCCTTTCTTTCGCGGGTCATGTCACCTCCGTTGAAAGACCTTTGTCATTCGACGATCGAAACTTGCGTGTCGGCTAAGGAAGTGTATCGACATGCGCATGTGAGAAAGCGACTTTCAACAACAATGAGTGAGAAAAAGCCAACTCCCGTCCCTCCTCGTGTCGACCCTAGAGCTTGTCCCGTGTGCGGAAAACGATCGTACTCATTGACGGGCATTCATCCGCAGTGTGCGGTCACTCAAGCGGATGCACCGCGAAAAGAGCAACTGCAGGCAAATAAAGCCGCGCAGGCCAAACAACCGGCCAAGCAATCGGCCAAGCCTACCTGGCAAAAGACGTGCCCCAAGTGCGACGCGAAAATTCACGTGCGAAAGGGGATTTGCGATTGCGGGTTCAAGTTTTGCTAACAATGCAGATTGGGCCGCTTGGCAAGCGACCTAGATAGGAGATGGCAAGTGGCCCAAAAACAAGTCAAGCACGCGTCCATTGTTGTGGATCTTCGAAATATTCGCTGTGATCAATGCAAGGTCGCTATTCACGATGAGTTGGCCACGAAATGCGAGGTCTGTGGGGCCGAGTTCGATGCGATCGTCTCCAACCACGTGGGCCTTGCAGCAAAGCTCTATCGAAAACGCGAACAGGCGGGTGTCCCGATCTGCGCGCCGCGATAGGCGATGCGTGGGCTCGGGTTAAAAGGATCGGGTCGACTTTTCATCTCACGTCATCGCTCGCAAGCTCCCGGCGGTAAACTGCACAGCATCCATTGGGATCGGCGTTTGGCGCAGTCGACGGCCACGATGCCGAAGTACTCCAGCCCCACGGTCTGCCGGGCTAGCGAGCCCATGGAAGCCGGAAATAGCGGCGGAATTTCGCGTCTTGCGCGTAGAGGGCAATCAGGGCGACAGCCGAAAAGAATGTCAGGTGCAAAACTTGAAACATCAGAGGCCACGTCCAAACGACCCCTAAATCGATGTCCAAAGTTTTTGCATCACGCAGCTCTTCTTGAAGGTCGTCGTTCAGCGTTAACAGCAAGCCTTGATACGACCAGTAGGAAGTAATGCAAGCTTGGCTCAGCTCACGCGTATAGTGCAGCAGCGGAGCGATCAAGCCCGCGAGGATGATCTGGGGAATCAACGAAATCGGCACGACCGTGACCGCTAAATCTTCGGTGTTGGCCAGCGCCGAAATGGCCAACCCCATCCCGATTCCCGCTAGGGCGGACAACACCAGAATCAACAACTGTCGCGGCATGTCGCCGCCAAGCTGTGTAAAGTAGCGGACGATGAAAAACAACAAAGCAACTTGCAAGATGCCAAGAACCGCCAGTAACAAAATCTTGGACCCGTAGTAACTGAGTACACTGAGCCCCACATCGCGTTCCTTGCTGAAAATCGATCTTTCCTTGACGAGTTCCTTCGCCGCACTGTTGCACCCCAGCCAGATGCTAGAGATGCACAGCAAGAACAGCAGTCGCGATGAAAGATCCGCGCGTTTCCCCAACTCGACCTTGTCCAAGATCTTCTGTTGTTCGTCGGGCAGATAGCTGAGGTCTTCTATGCTTACGCCGAATGCAAACTGAGCGTAGTCATCGGCGTCCTTTTGAATGTCGAGTTGCGAAATGTTGCCAAACAGCCAGACGAGCAGCCCCGCGATGAACAGACTTTGGCCAAACATCATTGCCAAAGACCGCTTATCAGCCCACTTGATTGCCAAGTAGCGGCGAGTCAGCAACACAAATTGACGCCACTGGACGGTCGCCCTACGACGCTGCCGTTGGCGGGCAAATTTTGGCCCCATGGACTTTTTGTCATCCGGTAACCGCTGCTCTACGTATTCCTCGTATTGGCGGCTCTGGCGGAATTGTTCCTTCCACTCTTCAGCATCTTTTTCCTTCAGTCGATGATACACATCGCCAAGACGCGCGATCTTGAAGTAATCCAACGCCTCTTGCGGCGGACCGATAAACGCCAACGCTCCGCCCGGCGCGAGGATCACTACCAAATGGCAGTTTCGCTCGACATAAGTCATGCTGTGCGTTACGCAGACGACGGTCTTGCCCGCGTCGGCCATGCTGCGAAACAGGCTCATCATCTCGCTATCGGCCTGTTCGTCGAGGCCCGAAGTCACTTCGTCGAGAAAGACCAGACTCGGATCGCAAATCACTTCATTAATACAGCTTGCCCGCTTGATTTGCCCGCCGCTAAGTCGCCGAATCTGTTTGAATTGATGCTGTGTGAGATTGACCGAGTCGAGCATTTCGTCGATGCGGGCGTCAATATCGGTCCGCGACATGTCGGCTGGCAAACGCAGCTTGGCGGTGTACCACAGCGCGACGTTCAGCGGCAGCACGTCGTGTAGAACATCGCGCTGCGGCACGACGGTCAGGTTCTGTTTGAGCGCGTCGAAATGCGAATACAAATCTTGGCCGTTCAGCGCAACCGTTCCCTGGTCGGCCTGGACACGGGCGCTCAATGCCGACAGCAGGGTCGTCTTCCCGGACCCGCTCGGGCCCAAGATGCAGACAAACTCGTGAGGTCGAATGACGAGCGAAATGTCGTCCAGGATCACGACCGAATTGCCCGGTCGGCGGCGATCGGGCACTTCTCTCGACAGGCCGCGCGCAATCAGCTCGACGTGCTTGTGCTGCGAAACCGGATAGAGTGCCCGGTTGCGCAACACAAAATCGTAGGGGCCAATTTGAATGCGATCGTCCTCGCGCACGACCGTCGGCTTGAGAACTGGATCGCCGTTGACGTAGGTCCCGTTGGCACTATTCAAATCGGTGACCACGGCGGTGCGACCGTCGCGGACGATGGAGGCATGCACGCGCGACACCCGCACATCGGGAAGACAAATGTCGGCCTGATCGGCATCGCGACCGATCCGCATTTCGCGTTTTGTTAGCTCAAGTTTGCCGGGCAGCTCCAACGGCGTAAGCCCCGCCATGTTCTCCCGCATTCCCTGTTCCAGCTCGATCGTGGCGTTATCCGCCAAGTTCGGCAATGGCGGAAGGTCGATCATCTGGCCGATCAGCCATAGGTTCGCCGAGCAAGTCGAGGAGACTTTCGTGTCGTTGTGCGCGATGAACACCAGGACCGTGCGATCGGCCTGAATGATGGAAAGATGGGATACGGGCTGACGCGCGGTCACGGGCACTTGGTTGATGCTCACCGGTGCGCCGTCCGTAGGCTCAAGGAACCAAGCATCGTCTTCCGTAAAGAGGCGGAAAAGGGCTTGGCTGTCGGCATCCTGCTGGAGTGTGATTTCCGCATCCGGGCGCGCCGCCACGGTGACCGACTGCTGATCTCCTAGTGGAAGTTCGGCCTCGGTCGAGATGTTAAACAGATGGGGATAGCTGTCGGTCGGCATGGATCGAGCGCTGCGGCGGAGTCACGTGGCAATTTGCTTCTTAGTTAACTTTACCAAGCGATGGTGGCAGCACCACCGCGCTGGCAATTTTTAGCAAGTTCACGGCGTTAGTCGAGCGTAGTTGATGGAGATCGATTCAGCGACACGTTGTTGCTCGCCCTGAAATACCGCCACGTTGCGGGTGCAAGCCATCGACATGAGATGCGGCTGGCCGGTCCTTGGATGGGTAGGCCTTTAGTGAATCTGGAGAGCCGCCGCACGCCGTCTCGGCTAGTGTAATTCAGGCGGTTTCACTAAGATGAGATCCAAGGAAGATTCTCACAACTATTCAACCACTGAGTCAGAGTGCAGTACGACCACATTTCCACGGATCAACAACTTCAGCAGTTCTGTAGCGACATTGCCGATGCGGACGCGATCGGTTTTGACACTGAATTTGTTTCGGAAGACACCTATCGGCCCGATCTTTGTCTGATCCAGGTGGCGGCGGCGGGGCGTCTGGCTATCATCGATCCCAAGGCGGTTACCGATGTAACGCCCTTTTGGCAATTGATTGCACAGCCGGGCCACGTCACGATTGTCCATGCCGGTCGCGAGGAATTCCGCTTCTGTGTCGACGCGGTGGGCAAACGGCCGAACAACTTTTTTGATCTGCAGATCGCGGCGGGGCTGGTCGGGCTAGAATATCCGGCGTCTTATGGAAAGCTGGTGCAAAAACTGCTCGACGAGTCCTTGGCCAAAGGGGAAACTCGCACCGATTGGCGACGCCGTCCTCTAACGGATCGCCAGTTGGATTATGCCTTGCTGGACGTGTGCTACCTTGAACCGATGCACGATCAATTGACGGCTCGGCTGAAAGAGCTTGGCCGACTGCCGTGGCTGGCGACGGAAATGGAATCGTGGCAAGGAGAGATTGAACAACAAGATTCCACGGAACGTTGGCGACGGATTTCAGGAGTTTCCAGCCTGTCGACTCGCTCGCTGGCGGTTGCCCGAGAATTGTGGCGGTGGCGCGACGAAGAGGCCAAACGCAGAAATCGTCCTGTCAAGCGAGTTCTTCGTGACGATTTGATCGTCGAATTGGCCCGCCGGCAAAGTGCCGATGCGCGACGAATTCGAGCGGTTCGGGGAATGGAGCGGTCGGACATCAAGAAGTACTACGACTCGATTATCGAAGCCATTGCGCGGGCGCTCGCGCTGCCGAACTCTGAATGCCCCGCCACGCGTTCGCGACGCAGCTCACACCAACAGAACACCGTGTCTCAATTCTTGTCGACGGCTCTCAATAGCATCTGTCGCACCGCCGAGATTGCGCCGGGCATCGTGGCCACCGTCCAAGACGTTCGCGAACTAGTGGCGTTCCTCTTGGATGACGAAAGTGAAGTGGCCGAGACGCCCGTACTCGCCCAAGGCTGGCGAGCGGAGATTGTGGGTCAGCAAATTGAGATGCTGCTAAATGGAGAAATGTCCATTCGCATTCAAAATCCAAAAGGCGATATTCCCCTTGTTTTTGAAAAGCGTCCCGGCTCCTCGGACTAAGAGAAGCGATGCGAACCCCTTCCCTGTTTGTGGCAAGGGGAGAATCGACGCGGTCAAGTCCCTGTTTGTTTAGCGTTGGATGGGCTGAAAGTCACCATCGCTAAGAGTCGCCGTTTCGGCCGTTTCAGCCGCCTCGGGCGTATCTTCGCCAAAGAACTTGGTCGTTCCCTCGGAAACTTGTCGTGTTTCCGGCTCTTGGCAAGTCACTTCCGCGCGATGGATGTGATTGCCGGGCGATTGGGCGCGGGCCGTTACCTGGAATGCAATCTCGCCGCCCGCTTCGATGCTCGAAATGGGCTTGAAGATCACTTGGCCAGGAACGATCTCGCCAGGTCCGCCTTCGACGGTAACCGGTTCAATGCCCTCGGAGAACTGCAGGACCACTCGTACATCTCGAGCGGCGTCACGGCCGCGGTTCTTGATCCGCAATTCATACACCACGTCCTTGCCCACCGGCAACGGACCTTGAGGATCGTCCACTTCGAGTTTCAAATCAGCGATAGCTTCGACCTTGGTGGCCGCCGAGTCGGCTGCGGCGACATTGCCTTCGGCGCGGGCACCGGCCTGAAATTCATTTTGGCCGTCGCTATTCAGTTCACAGATAACTTCATATTGCCTTTCGCTGCCAGGCGTGAGCTGGCCGATGGCCCAACGAAGCCCGCGGTCGATCACTTCAGCTCCCTGCAATCCGTCCAAATATTTTGCACCGGCCGGCAGCGCGACGGCGGCGATAACTTCCTCGGCCACCGCATCCCCCACGTTGGCGATACGCACATGGACTTTGGTTACACTTCCGGCATACTTGAATTTGGGGGCGCTAACCTTCACGGCAAGCTTTGCTTGTCGTACCAGCACCTGGTGGACGGCCTCGGCCCGCAGATTGCCTTCGGCGGCGGCAATCGCGCGAATCGCGACTTCGCCGGCTTGGCTGGCTTGCAGTTGGACATTCAGTTGCTGGCGTCCACCGGCTCGGATGATGCCGATTTCTTTCTTTCCGCCACCCAATTCGGCCGGCAAGGTGATGATCACATTTTCCGCATTTCCAGTGCCTGGGTTCGACACCGTGATCGCGTAGTTGGTCGTCTCTCCATACAGGACGTCGACGGGACCCGTGACCGCAACTTGCAATCGTGGTTCTTGAACGACAATTCTGGCTCGCGTGGCTTGGGGAACGAACGACCAATCAATCGCCAGGTCGACCGGGCGATTTTCCAAGGCAACGATTTTCAGGATGAGCTGTGCTTGCGCTTGTCCCACGACGTTTTCAATCGACCAGACCAGTCGGCCCGCTCCGGCACCCGCGCTGTTGCCGCGGCGGACGCGGCCATTGGAGGGCTGGTCGCCTACGACTTCGACCCAGGCGGGAAGCGATATGGAAACTTCGACGTTGCGGGCAGGTGCGCCATTCCCGTTGGAGATCTTGATGACGTAGTCCGCCGGCTTGCCAATGGTCATGGCGCGTGGGCCGACCGTTTCCACTTGCAGTGAAGGGCCGACGCTCTTGATTTGAATGTTCTCTTCCTCAGCTTGCGGCGGGGTCGCGATCGAAGCGGGCGCGCTCGCGGTTTCCGGTCGCTTCGGCGCTTGTGCAAGGCGCGCCGGACGGATCGGTTGAGATTTCGGCGTTTCGGCCGCTGGTTGCTGTTCTACCACTTCCTTGGGTTCTGGTTTGGGCGTGACATTGATAGGTTGCCGAGGAATCTCCTTCAACCGATCCAGACGCCGTGAAGAACGCAGGTTGGTGGTTTGCGACGGTGCTTCCTCGCGCTCGACAACGGGCTCGATGTTCCGGGGCTTGATGTCCCGGCCCGTATCAACAAGCGGTTTGGAACCGGTGCCTACCGGTTTGGGACTGGTTTGCCGCGCACTGGGCGGCCGCGACTGCTTGGAAGTCGGGTTGGGGCGAATTGTCGGATTCGTTGGCCTTTGGATTGGAGCTTGTGTCCGTTGCCGGTTCGAATTTCCAGGCGCGCCAAATTGGCCGTTTCTGGTTCGCCCGCCACGCCCCCGATCGTCGATCGCCTGCTGCGCG
>JAJDEH010000279.1 GCA_029259935.1 Planctomycetota bacterium | reverse complement strand
CATGCCTCCGGTATTGGGGCCTTTGTCGCCGTCGTGGGCCGGCTTGTGATCTTGAGCCGGAGAAAGAGTGACGATGGTCTGGCCGTCGGTGATCGCCAGCACACTGGCCTCTTGGCCGTCCAGCCTTTCTTCGATGATCAGTTGGTCTCCGGCGTCACCAAACTCCCGGTCGCGGGCGATGCGATGAATGGCTTCGAGTGCGTCGCCGCGGCGCGAACAGACGATCGCGCCCTTGCCGGCGGCCAGGCCGTCGGCCTTAATCACCAAGGGGACTACTTGATCCTCAAGCGGATAGCGATCCCTAATGAAACGCTCGGCACTTTCCGCGTCCCGGTAGACTTGGTAGTCGGCAGTGGGAACGTCAGCCGTGTGCAGCAAGTTTTTACAAAAAACCTTGCTTCCCTCCAATTGCGCGGCCACCTTCGACGGGCCAAAAACTCGCAGCCCTTCGCCGCGAAAGGCGTCGCTGATTCCCTCGACCAGCGGCGCTTCGGGGCCGACCACGGTCAGTCCGATGTCGTTTTCCTTGGCGAACCGGATGAGCTTTGGAAAATCGTTGACCGGGATGTCGACATTTTCGCCATCTTGTGCCGTCCCCGCATTCCCGGGCGCGACAAACACACGATCGACGCGCGAGCTTTGGCCGATCTTCCAAGCAAGCGCATGTTCGCGCCCGCCATTTCCGACAATGAGTACCTTCATGGGAGAAAATCCGTTGTGTGGCGGCGGCCAGTAGGTGTGGAGAGTGAATTCTAGAAAAGTCACCTCGACATAGAAAGTCTCAACCCTCGATATGTTGACCCAACGGAGTCGCCGAGCGTCCGGGAGTCGTTGTTACAAATAAACACCACAAGCGAAAAGTCGGCGGTTGACCGTGGGCAGCCGATCGGCAAAATATGGTCAAAACTTAGTGCGAGTCTGCTTGGCAATATGCGACAAAAGGCCGCAGCAAGGGTTGGGACGAGGGTGGTTGACAAGAATCGGCCTTGGACTACAAAATCTGTGAGCTTTCTTAAGACAAAAACCTAAACGACATAAGTCGTTACTTGGCAACTGTTTTAGCATTTTCACAACCTATCCACATAGTGCCTTTGCCGCCCTGGAAGGCTCTAGAGCCCCGTCTCTTGGATGGATAATGAGCGACCCTAAAGATCTTTCAATTGAAGAAGTCTTAGCTTCCTGCCGCCGCGACGATGGTGGCGGAGGTGAGTCGTCCGAGCCGGCGAAAGCCTCCGAGCCTGCGCCTGCAGCGCCGTCAACAAAACCTGCCGCCGCGAAAAAGCCTGGCGAAATGTCGGTTGAGGAGATGCTGGCGGCCGCTCGTGGGGATGGTGCGGGTGGCGACAAGCCGGCCCCTGCGGCAAAGCCGGCAGCATCGGCGTCAAAGAAGAAGCCTGGTGAGATGTCGGTCGAGGAAATGCTCGCCGCAGCTCGTGGTGATGGTTCAAAGCCCGCGGCGGCAAAGGAAAAGGCCGCGCCGAAGAAAGTGCCCGCCAAAGCTGCGGCGACCGCCAAGCCCGCGACCGCGAAGCGGGAAGGGCCGATGGATACATCCAGCATCCTGGCTGCGGCCCGTAAAGAGGGTAAGCCGGGTCCGATGACAAAGGCCGAAGCGGCGGCAAAGGGCCAGCCCGCCAAGCCGAAGGGAAAGCCGAAAATCGAAGTGGCCCCCATGCCGGCCAAGCCTGCCTACGCTCAGCCGGTCGCTCGTGCCGAGCAGCCGGAAGAAGATCGCCGCACATTTATGGCTTCCATGATCAGTGTGTTTGCCGGTTCGGCGCTGGCAGTCGGCTTTAGTTCGTTCGGTTTGACTAGCCTGTTGTGGACGTTGGGTCTGGCGAGGTTCATGTTCCCCAATATCCTCACCGAGCCGCCCACGAAGTTTAAGGTGGGTTTTCCTGGTGATTTCTCTCCCGGCCAGGTCGAAGCGAAGTATAAAGCCCAATTCGGTGTTTGGATTGTGCGTTACGAATACGAAGGTGTCCCCGAAATTTATGCTCTGCAATCGGTCTGCACTCATTTGGGTTGTACTCCCAACTGGTTGGAAGGCGAGCAGAAGTTTAAATGCCCCTGCCACGGCAGTGGTTTCTATAAAGACGGGGTCAACTTCGAGGGCCCGGCCCCAAGGCCTCTTGAGCGGTTTGCCATTCGGCTGGCTGACGATGGTCAGTTGGAAGTCGACAAAAGCCGCAAGTTTTTTGAGGAAAAGGGGGAATGGAAGGACCCCGCCAGCTTCGTTTCGGTCTGATCGGCGTTCGCTCCCGTGTGAAGCTGGCCCTTTGGCCGCATTTTAGAATCGTGAAAGTCTACTGAATAAGAAATCATGCCGAACCTAGGCGAAGTAATTCGAAATTCCCAGATTTGGAAGAGTATCATCCGGCATCCGGCTCCGACGGACCGCCGTAATCGCATCGTGGTGATGCTGACGAACTTCTTCCTGCATCTGCATCCCGTCTCGATAAAAAAGCAGGGGATCTCGCTCAGTTTCACCTGGTGCATGGGCGGCGTTACTTTTTTCCTATTTCTGGTGGAGACGATCACTGGCGTTCTGTTGATGTTCTATTACCGGCCCACGTTGGAATGGGCCTACAACGATATCTTAGCGCTGCGTGATGTAACTTCGCTGGGGATTCTGCGCGAAATACACCGTTGGGCCGCGCATGCGATGGTGATTACCGTCTGGTTGCATATGTACCGCGTGTTCTTGACGGGCAGCTACAAGCCGCCGCGCGAGTTTAATTGGGTGATTGGGGTCGTCCTGTTGCTGTTAACTTTGTTGCTCTCATTTACGGGATACTTGCTTCCCTGGGATCAGTTGGCGATTTGGGCCATCACGGTCGGTTCGAACATGGCCCGGGCGACACCGATCCTGGGATATGAAGGGCCGGGCCAGCAATTATTGACGGTCGACGGCGTGGCGATGATTACTAACGCCTCCGATGCGCGCTTTGGATTGCTAGGTGCGCGCTTCGTGGGCGAGGAAACCTTGAATCGGTTTTATATTTTGCACTGTATCGCCATTCCCTTGGCGGCCGCCTTGCTGATCGCGATTCATTTTTGGCGTGTGCGAAAAGACGGCGGCATTAGCGGACCTTTGTAGTTGAAATCAGCGAGTTGCTCATATAGTCATGCACGGACATGTTGACATAAATCAATTTCTCAGCAGCATTGCGGGCTTCCTTGGGGCCTACTACCTGCTGCTGGCCACGATGAACGGGGTCGCCGCGTTCTATTTGTGGAAGTCTGGCCGTGCGAAAGTCATGTTTTCGCTGCCCGGATCGGGACTGCCCTTCACGACGGCCCATTTCTGGCTGGTGGCGTCGGTCTTTTTCACGATCATCTCCCCGCTGGCGATGAGCGGTTCGCCGGTGTTAATGCAGTTGATTTCAATTCCGCAGGGCTGCCGCAATGCATTCGACAGCATCATGGGGCCGACCGTTTACAGTGTCGGTTCTTTCGTGGTTCTGGCGGTGATGTTTTGGTTTCGCAAGTTCTTCGTCAAGCCGTTCGTGGCGTGGGCCATGTTGAATTTGTCCTTGTTGCTGATGGGCTATTCCATCATCGATCCGGACTTCGCCTCGATTGTCACCAAGGCGGACAACGTGCCGATCGTGGGCATGGTGTTTTTGCTGGGGTTCTTTACCTGGCTGGGCGCGTATAAGGCGGTGGAGAACGACGAGCGGTTGCGGCGTGGTGAGGGGCCGCTGGAAAAAGAAGACGACGAAAAGGTCCTCGTGTGGCCCGACTTGGTTTACACCGAATTGATTTGCATGATCGCCCTCACGGCATTGTTGTTGCTGTGGGGGATTGGGCTGCAGGCTCCGCTGGAAGAGCCGGCCAGTTCCGTGAAGACGCCGAATCCATCCAAGGCCCCGTGGTACTTTTTGGGCTTGCAAGAGATGCTGGTCTATTACGATCCGTGGATGGCCGGCGTCGTGCTTCCCAGTCTGGTCGTCGTGGGCTTAATGGCGATTCCCTACCTGGACTTCAACAAAGAAGGTAGCGGCTACTACACAATCGACCAGCGTAAGTTTGCTTATTTGATTTTCCAATTCGGCTTTCTAGTGCTGTGGGTCACCTTGATCGTCATGGGGACGTTTTTGCGCGGTCCGAATTGGAACTTTTTTGGTTTCTATGAGACCTGGGATGTCCACAAAGTTGAAGCACTGAATAACGTGGATCTTTCGGAGTACTTTTGGGTTTACTGGATGGAGATGGGGCGCCCGAAGGTGCCGGAGGGCTCGGATCTGTTCGGGCAGTTGATGTTCATCATCTATCGGGAATGGCTGGGGATTGTGCTTCTGTTGGCGTATTTCATCGCTGTGCCTCCGGCGATGGTGTTGATCAGCAAGTACTTCCGCAAGATGTTCATTCGCATGGGCTTCATTCGCTTCATGGTGATGACCAATCTGTTGCTGTTCATGGCCTTGTTGCCGATCAAGATGGTGACTCGCTGGATGTTTCAGATGAAGTACTTCGTGGCAATTCCTGAGTATTTTTTAAATTTTTAGTCGAGCGGCGGGCCAAGCGGTTTTGGCTCGTGGCTTAATTTGACTCAATTGAAAGAAGTGGCGCGGAGTTAATCAGCATGCCCGCGACGGAACAAACTTGGCGCGATCAGAAACTGATGCACCGCATCTTTGCGGTCTCAAGTGCCGTGTTGCTAGGCTCCACGGTGTGGATGTTCTTGGCCGACCACTGGCGCGAGTGGAAAGGCTACCAGCGAGATTTTCGGCAGATCGAACTGCTGATGAACAACTGGCAGAAGATTCAGTTCGAAACCGATCGGGCCGAGGCGGAGCATGCTTCGTTGTATGCCGAATTGCTAACGGCCAAGAGCGCCGCGATTGATGGGGCATTGCTGGATTCGTTCAAGGCCGAGGTCAATCGGGAAGCGAAGTCCCGCGAACTGGATGTGTACGACTTCGGCGGAATTGACGATTTGGCCAAGCAACTGAGCGAAGAGTCGGCGGTCGCGGCCGAGTCACGGTCGAAGGCGGGAGCATTGCGAGCTCAGGCGAATCTGGCGGCGGTCGATTCCGCGCAGGCCGGCATTGCCGCGAAAACGGCGCAGGAAGCGATCTCCGCCGCGACGGATCGGGCACTGGCGCAAGCGGATTCGACAAGCAAGAACGAAAAATCCACAGCGTTGACGCAGGCGGCCGCCGAGGCACTGGCGGCGGCTCAAGATGCCGAGCAGCAGGCGACGGATGCCGAAGCGACGGCGGCGGCGACTCGCGATCGGCTAGTTGAGAAGTTGCAGTCTATTGTGGAGGCAGCCCGCTTTCGCGAAGAGTTGGTCCAACGATATCGAAAGTCGAAGTCGGCGGCCGTGGACGCCGCTAAGGGTGCTCTTGGGATCGTCGCCCGCGATGCCGAGGCGGGAAATAAAGACGATGAGGCTCGCCTGGGGAAACTTCAGGCGGAAATTGACGAACTGGTCGAGAACGAAGTCGGCGGTTTGAAGAAGTTTGGCTTGAACAAACTGACGGAGATGGAGGAGGACGCGGCCGGTCATCGCAAGGATTTGCAGCGAATTATTGACCAAATGACGGCAGGCACTAGCGCGGTCGAAAAGTCGATCAAGGAAAATGAAGCGGATCTAGTGCGGCTGAAGGCGGCGCACGTCGAACGGCGATCGACTTATTTTGTGGGCAGCTTTCCTTTCCTAGGCAAGAAGTGGCTTGAGTTGCCGATTTTGGATGCTTTTAATTCGCCCTTGACGATCGACAACAAATGGGACAACGACAATACCATCGATTACAACTTTAGCCGCGTGCGACGGTTTGATCGGTGCACGACATGTCATCAGGCGATGGAACGTACGATGCCAGGTTCCGCCGTCGATCCTGCCTACGTCAGCGAACGGGAACTCAATTTCATTTTGCAGTCCCCGGAAAAGTCGCCAACACCGGAAGATGGCGACGGGCCCTTGCCCACGCTAATGCAAGTTTACGGTATCCAGTTGGCCGAGCAGGGCGACTATTTGATAGGCCGCGATGACGCCACGGTCAGTTTCGTGCAGCCTTATTCCAGTGACCGGCAGGCCCATCCGGCCAAGGTCGATATTAAATCGGATTCGATTCCAGCCGAGGGCGAAATTCGGCTTCGTCTGCGAACCGATGTCGGGCAAGATGAGATTTCATTCTCCGGCAGCCAATCACCGGCGGAAATCGTCGAGGCGCTCGGCAAGATTGCGGAGAAGGCGGGTATTGTGGCGACTGACGTCAAGACAGGCGACGGTAAGTCGTTGATTCGTCTGCGTTCGTCCACGCTGGGCTCGGCTGCTTTTGTCAGCGTGGAAATCGTGAAGCCTGGGTCGGACGAGTCAGCACTGCTGTTGGTGGGCCAGGGCGAGGATGCCGTCAGTTCCCTCGGTGCCCAGGCCGCGATTGTCACGGGCGAACCGCAAGAGGTCGAGGGTTATGAGCTAAGGAAGAGCTTGATGAAGGCCGCAACGGATATTGAAGGCGACACGTCGCAGCCAGGTTTGATGGCGGGCGACGTGATCGTCGAAGTTGACGGCGATCGGGTTCGCAATCGTGGTGATGCCATTCGATTGCTGCTGACGGGACGGACGGATTGGGGCGAACCAGTGAGACTGGTGGTGCGGCGCGGACTGCCCGACCCGTACGTGACGCATCCACGATTGGATTTGTTTGTCGGCTCGCTCAGCCCCCACAAGGTGGCCGATTTTGCCTGCACAATGTGCCACGAGGGCCAAGGGAGTGCCACGGCGTTCAAGTGGGCGTCGCATACCCCCAACACTCCGAGTCAGCGGAAGGATTGGCGGCATGACAATGGTTGGTTTGATAACCATCACTGGATCTTTCCGATGTATCCGACCAGGCATGCGGAAAGTAGCTGTCTGAAGTGTCACCACGATGTGACCGAACTAGAGCCCAGCCAGCGGTTCGCGGAAGCTCCTGCTCCGAAGGTGACGCGCGGACATAATTTGATTCGCAAGTACGGCTGTTTCGGTTGCCATGAAGTCAACGGCTACGATGGTGATGAACGGGTTGGTCCCGACCTGCGGCCCGAGCCGAATTACTTCGCCGCGGCCCAAGACCTAAGGGCCCAGATTGCCGTGCAATTGACGAAGGCCGAAGCGGGCTTCGCGCCGATTCGCACCGAGTTGCTGCCGATCGAAAAGCGGCGGACTCCCTTGGCCGGCGAGAAAGCCAGCCTTGAGGCGAAGAAGGCCGAGTTATCGGCCGATTCACAAAACATACCGCAAGATCAGATTCAGCAAATCGATGCACGCATCGCGGAAATCGACAAGCAGTTGGCCGTCATTCAAGAGGAAATTGCGCCAGTGCTTGCCCGGGCTCGTCCGTTTCAGACGCGCATCGGTTCGCTAGAAGAACTCGACGCACTATCGCAAGATCTGGTCGCTCAGCCGGCGAATAACGAAGTGCGGCATCGGCTATTGCAATTGCTGGCCGCCGACGCGCGGCTTGATGCCTCAGCGCTGCCGGACGGATCAAATGGCGTGGAGGAGTTGTTGGCGGATGTGGAAACGCCGGGAACGCTGCGTAGGAGCGGTCCCAGCTTGCGCTACGTTTCTCACAAGTTGGATGAGCCATTCTTGTACGATTGGATTCGTAATCCGAAGCATTTTCGCGAGTCGACGCGGATGCCCCGGTTCTTTGGGCTGTGGCAGCATCTTCACGGTGAAAGCCGGGAGTTGGCGGAGCGATATGAGCCGATCGAGATTCTGGCGATCACGACGTTTTTGTTAGAGCGAAGCCAGCCGTTTGAATATGCACAACCACCAGAAGGTATCAGCGAATCGACGCCCGAAGAACGCGTCGAACGTGGCCGCGTCGAGTTCGAACGCTGCCTGACCTGCCACAATCACAAGGCCTTTGAAGACGCGGTGCCTTTCCGCGATCCAACGGAAATTGTACAAGGTCCGGATCTTTCCGGCGTTGCCGCCAAGTTCGGCGGTGAAAAAGGACGCAATTGGCTGTACGGTTGGATCCGAAATCCGAGCAACTATCACGCTCGAACCGTGATGCCGAACATGCTGCTTGATCCCGTGCAGCAAAAAGATGCCACGGGTAACGTGACGGCGGTCACCGATCCGGTGGCGGATATTGTCGAGTTCCTGTTGGCCGAGTCGACTTCGGATTGGAAGCCGGCCGACGGCACGCTGTCGGCGGAGAGTTTGAGTGAGGATTCGCTCGCGACCATCGACGAGTTGGTCACGAAAAACCTGGCGGAGAGCTTCCCACGCGACGCGGAAAACTATCGGGACGAAGGTATTCCCGAAACGTTGCGCGGCGAGTTGAAGGGCGCTGAAATTGAAATGGTGGGCGGCAATGTCGATACGACCAAGAAGCTGCTGTATTTGGGCCGTAAGTCGATCGGGAAATATGGTTGCTATGGTTGTCATGACATCCCCGGTTTCGAGGCGGCCAAGCCGATTGGAACCGGATTGGCTGACTGGGGACGCAAGGATCCTTCCAAGCTGGCCTTCAATCACATCGTCAATTTCTTGCACGACAAAAAACATAGTAGCCATGGACACGGCACCCACTTTCAGGATGAAGGCGAAGCACATGGTGACGATCACGGCCATGAAGCGGACCATGCCGAGGAAGACCGGGAAGGCATGTTCGACGAACAAGATAAGGGCTTCTATCTGGATGCCTTGAACATGGGGCACCGCGCCGGATTCATCTTTCAAAAGTTGGTCGAGCCGCGTAGTTACGATTATCACGAAGTGGATAACAAAGGCTATAACGAGCGGCTCCGCATGCCGCGGTTCCCGTTCAACGACGTCGAACGCGAAGCGGTGGCAACGTTCGTACTCGGTTTGGTGGCGGATCCGCCGGCCAATAAGTTTATCTATCAGCCGGACGAGCGGCAGCGGGCGATCATCGAGGGCCGCCAAGTATTGCAGAAATACAACTGCGGCGGTTGCCACATGCTGGAGTTTGAAAAGTGGGATATCGAGTTTTCGCCCGGCGATGGTTACTTTGGCAGCCCGCCCGCGACGACGACTTTTCCTTTCATGGTCGAAAAATTCACGCCCGAACAACTGCTTGATTCGGCTGTGCCGAATCGGCAGGGTAAGCTGCAAGCCCGGTTGGTTGGCTTGCCCGGTTTGACCAATGAAGACGGGTTACCGGCGATGGAAGATGACGCCGGCGACGAGTTGTTTGAAGGCGATGTGTACGATCCACAAAATGTGGACTTGTACTTTGAGATATTTGAACCCCTGGCCTTGAATGGCAAGGCCCGACAGGTCGGCACGCAAAGTCTGCGGGTGCGTGCTGACATGATTCGCAAACGTTTTCCGACCGATGGTGGCTTTCTGCCTAAGTACATGTTGCCGCGCGCACTACGACGCGAGAAGCAGGTCAATCCCGGTGCCAAAGGCAAGGAAGCTTGGGCCTGGCTGCCGCCACCGCTCGTTGGTCAAGGACGCAAGGTGCAAACCGATTGGTTGCATGACTTCCTGCTCGATCCGCACGCTATTCGTCCCGCGGTCCTGCTGCGGATGCCGAAGTTCAACATGTCGCCCGAAGAAGCGACCAAGATCGTTAATTACTTCGCCGCGGTGGACAACGTCCAATTCCCCTATGAATTTACCGGACGGCGGCGGTCGGCCCATCTAGACCAAGCGGATCAACAGTACCGACAGCGACTGCGCGAAGAAGGCCTGCCTGAAACGTCGCGATTCGACGCGGCGATGACGATGATCACGAACAAAGACGGCTGCGTGGCTTGCCATCGCGTCGGCGACTACGAGAAGCCGGGTTCCGATCGCGCGAAAGCGCCGGACCTGTCGCAAGTTTACAAACGGTTACGGCCGGGATATATGCGGCGCTGGATTGCCCGTCCGGTGCAATTGCTGCCCTATACGGCGATGCCGGAAAACATCAAATACGACCCCAATGCACCTCATTTGGGTGGTGTTCGTCAGGAGTTGTTTCACGGAACCAGTGTGCAGCAGGTCGACGCACTAGTCGACCTATTGATGAACTTTGATGAGTATTCGGTGGACCGCAATTCGGTGAGCGATTTGGTGCCGGCCGGTGGCGCGACGGATGCGGCGGCCGGAGGCGAATCAAATGGAGGAGAAAGTTCAACGGAGTGATGAATTGGAGTTTCATCGCCGTGTATTATTCGGACAATGGTGAAATGGGTTGAGGCGGGTATAATACGTTACCCCCCTGTTGCGGGCCGCGTGTGTGGGCCGCTTGATCGTGACGTCGATTCGTATGAGTCGGCGGCATGACCCTCCACCGTTGGTCTGGGCAAGCAGCCCAGGCCTGTCCTAGTCGATCCAGTAACCACCATGGACTGGTTGTTGAGCTGGTGAAGGAGAAGTGAAACATGCGAAAACTGACAATTCTCTTTAGTTGCGTTCTCTTGTCCGCGCTATTCTGCAACGTGCTAACGGCTGCGGAGTGGGGTAATCTAACGGGGCGTTTCGTCTACGACGGCGAAGCACCCGCTCAGACGGAATTGACCCTTTCCGCCGACAAGGCCTACTGTGGCAAGTTCAAGCCGCTCAGCGAAACGTTGGTCGTCGGTGAAAAGGGCGGCATTAAGAACGTCCTGGCGAATCTCTATATCAATTATCGAAGAGGCGAAAAGGCTCCCGCGGCGCATCCGTCTTACGAAATGGACGCGGAAGCAAAAGTCGTGCTGGACAACAAAGGCTGCGCCTTTGCACCGAGGGTGGTGTTCGTTCGCAATTCGCAAACGTTGGAAGTTAAGAACTCGGACGACGTCGGGCACAACACCAAGATTGATGCGTTCAACAACGGCTCAATCAATCCGCTTTTACCCGCCAAGAAGAAAATCGATCATCAGTTTAAGGTGCCCGAACAGCATGCCGCCACGGTCAGTTGCAGCATTCATCCGTGGATGAATGCCTTCGTCATCGTGCGTGACCATCCGTATGCGTCGATTTCCGATGCCAACGGCGAATTCACCATCAAGAACTTGCCCGCGGGCGAGCACACGTTTCAATTCTGGCACGAAGCGGGTTACGTGCAGGACATTAAATACAAAGGCAAAAAAACACGTTGGCGCGCCGGACGCACGACGTTCACGATCAAAGGCGGCCAAACGACCGATCTGGGCGACATTGTTGTCGCTCCCACGTTGTTTAACAAAAAGTAAAAATTGAACACCAGAGTAATTGAACGACGAAAATTGAACGACATGTGGCGAGCGGCGAGGTTTCGTCGCCGCTCGCTTACTTATCACCACAAGGTTACAGACGCGACGTCAAAGGTTAAGCGAAGTAAATTATGGGAATTGACGAGCAGCGAGGTGAAAGGATGATCCAACGGATCGGCTGGCATCGTATTGCCTTGGTGTTGTTGCTTGGCTTGTCCGCGGTGGCCAATCTCGGTTGCGGGCCCGGCGATGCGGCGACTTTGTCCTACAGTCAGAAGAACGCCGATGTGGTACGTGCAGCATTCAAGGGGAGCGGTGGTGGTGCCGTTGCCGGTCCTGGTGAAGTGTTCGATAGCACCAATCGCACGCCCCAATGGACGAGTATCAAGGGTGTCATCAAGGTCGATGATCCGACTGCCAGCGCCGTAGCGACATTGTCGGCAATTCCTGTGTCCAAAGAGACGCAGATTTGCGGTACTTCGGCACCCAACGAGGCTATCGAAGTTAATGCAAGCAACGGCGGAATCAAGAATGTATTGATTTACCTCAACTCATCTTTACCTGTGGATTTCGATGAGGAGACGCCGGTCTGGGTGCATCCTTCGTACAGTTTCAATCGGATCGCGGCCGGCGAATATACGGCCACCATCGATCAGCAAAAGCCACAAGTCGACTTCGATCAAAAGCGGTGCATTTTCTTGTCTCACGTTTTTGCCATGCGAACCGACCAACGCATGAACATCATCAACAGCGACAACACCCTGCATAACACGAATATCGATGCGAAGCGCGGCAAAAAGGATAGTACCTCGATCTCCGCCAATAGTTCGTTGATCTATCAGCCGACCGCACAGGAGGACTCGCCGATTTCCGTGTCCTGTAACGTGCATCCTTGGATGACGGCCAAGATGATCGTTCGCGACAATCCCTATTTCGCGGTCACGGACGAAAACGGAGCCTTTGAGATTCCTCATGTGCCCGCTGGAGTTGAACTTGAATTTCGTCTTTGGCAAGAGAAGGCCGGATTTGTCAGCGATACGGTGAAGCTGAATGGCGCGGACCTGAAGCTCAGGAAGGGCCGCTTCAAGCAACAGCTAGAAGGCGACGAAATGGGCAAATCGGCCACGTGGAATCTCGAATTCAGTTCGTCGTCATTTAATTAATTCGCCTTTTAATAGGCCAGCGTGAAGTGTTTGGATAGCCTCCGTGGATTGCAGATTCGGGAAGAAACGTTTGATGTTACAGCGGATCAACCAACGCTCGTTCAACTTATGGCTCGTCAAAGCCTGCTGCTTGTGTGCCGGCATGCTGGCCGCGGCGGGCTGCTCGCCCGAAGCGACCTTTTCGCTCAACTCGGTATATCTACGCCGGTCGGAACGAGAGCAGGACGAACCTTACTCCAAGGATCAAATCGAGAATGTCGGTGACATCTTGGTGGGTACTTTTGGGACGCCGGACGATCCGTTTTTCCCGCAACAAAGCGTCAAGTACACTCCCGAACGGTCGGACGGTTCAGGCGGAGAAGTCACTTTCGAATCGTCCAGTTTGGTGAGCCTTTCGCTTCTTCGCATGGCGGCCGGTCCCGTGGGAAGCGATGAGGATGGCAACCCTCGCGGACTGTATCGCGAACACTGCGTCCACTGTCACGGTATCACTGGCAACGGTGCCGGTCCGACGGGCTCCTTTCTGAATCCTTATCCTCGCGACTTTCGCAAAGGCGACTTCAAGTTTAAATCGACACCGGGCGGCCATCGCCCGACCCATGCGGACTTGAAGAAGACGCTGGTCAATGGGATTTCGGGCACGGCCATGCCGTCGTTCCGCCTGCTGTCCGAACCGGAACTTGAATCGCTGGTCCATTATGTTCGCTACCTAGGCATTCGCGGCGAGGTAGAAAGGTCGTTGATGGACCGTATGTATGAAGAACTGGAGCCCGGCGAAAAGCTGCTGGACTTCAATCAACAAGGTGATCCGGCAAGCACCTATGCCGAGAATCTGGCGGCCATTCGAGAGATCGTCGAAGACAAACTAAAGCGTTGGAATCAGCCTGAATTCGTGGTCACCGAAGTGCCCGAGCGTCCACAACAGTTGCGGCGCGACTCGCCGTCCTACGATCCCGAGAAGGTCCAAGAGGCGATTGTGGCGGGTAAGGCCCTGTTCTACGGAAAGTTGGACTGCATCAAGTGCCATGGTTATTCGGCGATAGGCGATGGTGGCGAGAAATTGTATGACTCGTGGACGACCGAGTGGTACACCGCGAAAGGACCCTGGGATCAGCCGTTGGTGGATGAGTACATGGCGCGCGGCGCGCATGAACCGCGGGAAGTCCGTCCGCGTAATCTGCGGCAAGGCGTTTTTCGCGGCGGCCGACGACCGGTCGATTTGTATTGGCGAGTTCGCAACGGCATCAACGGCAGCGGCATGCCGGCCCAGCCCGCCGAAAAGATCACCGATGAGGAAATATGGCAAGTGATCACGTATGTTCAATCGCTGCCTTTCGAGCCGATCAGCCGGCCGGAACATACGCGCGAGAATAAAAAAGAAGTTCGCTAGACGGCCTTGCCGGCGCGTCGAGCGCGACGGCGGAAAACGACTTGGAGAGTAACTGTGGGACGGTTTTGGAGCTTATTCTTTCTGCTGGTTCCGATTCTCGGGACGTGGATCATTGTCGCGGCCGCCGCCGACACATGGCCCTTCAATGGCAAGCCGGGCGATACGTTTCCCTTTCCGGGCGGCCATTGGTTTCCCGAAAATATCAATCCCGACGGCGAAATTATCGACCTGCTGTTCATTCGCATTTTCTATTTGACCGGCGCCATTTTTATCGGCACCGGCATCGCGTTGTTTTGGTTCATGTGGAAGTACGATGTCGAAAGGACGAAGGAGCCCGTGAAGTTCACGCACGGCAGCCATACCTTGGAAGTGGTGTGGTCGATTCTGCCCGCCGCGACATTGCTGTTTATTGCCGTTTATCAAATGAACGCCTGGGCCGACCATAAGCTGAACCGCCCCATGGAACCGGGGCCGGACGGCGTACTCGGCACGACCGACGACGAGCCCAAGCCGCCGTTGGCCCTGGTCACCGGACGGCAGTTTGAATGGCGCGTCCGGTACGCGGGTAAGGATAAGCGGCTGTTCACCCACGACGACGTGTTCACGGTTAACGATTTGCACGTTCCGAAGGACGAAGAGATCGTCATTCAAATCGAAAGCCAAGATGTGCTGCACAGTTTCTTTCTGCCTAACCTGCGTGTCAAGCAAGATGTCGTTCCGGGAATGACTCAGTTCGTCTGGTTTCGGACGAATCAGACCGGTGTGTATGACATCGTGTGCGCGGAGCTTTGCGGATGGGGCCACTACAAGATGCGCGGCCAAATCACCGTCGACAAAAACCAGAGCGAGTTCGACCAATGGTTGAACGAAACCTATCACGCACAAGAGCAAGATAGTTATTCGCCTCCGAGTACAGAGGAAGAGGACTAGTATGAACGCGTCGGACACGCACGCGGATCCGCACGGCCACGGGGGCGCGAGCCCCCTTGGAAGTTGGATTTCGAAGTACATTTTTTCGCGCGATCACAAAATCATTGGAATTCAGTTTCTGTTTTCCACCCTGCTGTGGTTCCTGGTTGGCGGACTGCTGGCACTGGGAATTCGTTGGCAATTGGCTTGGCCCTGGCAAAACATGCCCGTAATCGGCCAGATGTTATTTTCCAACGAAGGCGGCCAGATTTCGCCCGAGTTCTACACGATGCTGTTCACCATGCACGCCACGGTCATGATCTTCTTCGTGATCATTCCGATCCTGGCTGGTGCATTTGGCAACTTCTTGATTCCACTGATGATCGGCGCGGACGACATGGCGTTTCCGACGCTGAACATGCTCAGCTATTGGTTCATGTGGCCGGCGTTTATCTCCATCGGCAGTAGTTTTTTCATGCCCGGCAATGGAGCCGGATCGGGTTGGACGTCTTATCCGCCGTTGTCCGCCGTGTGGGAAGCCGCGCCGGCCAGCGGTTGGGCGCAGAACATGTGGTTGATCGGAGTCACTTTTGTCGGTGTGTCCTCGATGTTGGGCTCGGTCAACTACATGACGACGATCATTCAGATGCGTGCGCCCGGCATGACAATGTTTCGCTTGCCAATGACGATCTGGGCAATGTTTATTACCGCCATCCTGCAGGCGTTTGCCCTGCCGGTGTTGACCGCGGCCGGATTCATGCAACTTACCGATCGCGTGTTGGGAACGGGCTTCTTCCTGCCCGAGTCGCTGGTGGTGAACAACTCGATGCCCGTCAGTGGCGGCGGACAACCGCTGTTGTGGCAGCATCTGTTTTGGTTTTATTCCCATCCCGCCGTGTACATCATGATTCTGCCAGCCATGGGCATGGTCTCGGATATCATGAGTTGCTTTGCCCGTAAGCCGCTGTTCGGTTACAAGCCGATGGTCTACGCCATCTCGGGAATCGCCGGGCTGGGATTCATCGTGTGGGGACACCATATGTTCGTATCGGGCATGAACCCAATCCTGGGCATGACGTTCATGGTCTCGACCATGATGATTGCCCTGCCCAGCGCGGTGAAAACATTCAATTGGCTAGGGACGATCTGGGGCGGCAGGATTCAATACACCACGCCGATGCTGTTTGCTTTGTCGTTTGTCTCGATGTTCGTGATTGGCGGCTTGTCGGGAATTTTCATGGCCGCCACGCCGACCGACATTTTCATTCACGATACCTACTTCATCGTGGCGCATTTCCATTACGTGCTGTTTTCCGGCACCGCGATGGCGGTGTTCGGCGCGATTTATTTTTGGTTTCCCAAAATGTTTGGCCGGATGATGAACGAATCATGGGGCCGGCTGCACTTTTTTCTGACGTTCATTTTTCTAAACGGAACGTTTTACACCATGCACATACTGGGCGTGGTCGGATTTCCCAGACGCTTGGCCGATCCCTACGACTACGCGACGTTTGCTCACCTGCAGCCATTAAATCAGTTCATGACGATTTGCGCCATCGGAATGGTCGCCACGCAGGTTATCTTCGCCGGCAACTTTATTTGGAGCATGTTCTTTGGCCCCACGGTCGGCCGCAATCCGTGGGGTGCCAACTCGTTGGAATGGATGGCTCCCAGCCCGCCCGGGCATGGCAACTTTGATTTCCAACCGGTCGTCTATCGTGGTCCGTATGAATATGGCTCGCCCGAGGTAGACACCGATTTCTATCCGCAGATCCAGCCGCCGCCCAAAACCGGCCCAGAACCGGCATGATCCGAGAGAACCTTGAGTAAGTCGCAGGATTCAACACCGAGTGCGTACCGCCCGTGGCCTCACCGCTGGGCCGTGCTGTTGGTGTGCGCCACGTTTCCGTTGATCTGGGTGGGCAGTTTAGTGACGACCTATGACGCGGGCATGGCGGTTCCCGATTGGCCGGGCACCTATGGTTACAACCTGTTCTTATATCCGTGGCAAACTTGGTTGCTGGGACCTTGGGACTTGTTCATCGAGCACGGCCATCGTTTGTTGGGAGCGACGGTGGGATTGATCACGATCGGACTCCTGGTGACCGTGTGGCACGGTGACTCGCGCGATTGGATGCGGTGGGTCACGTCAGCCGCCCTGGGCCTGGTCATTTTCCAAGGAGTGCTGGGGGGACTGCGGGTTCAGTTGGACGACGGGCAACTGGCGAAAATTCACGGTTGCGTGGGGCC
>JAJDEH010000278.1 GCA_029259935.1 Planctomycetota bacterium | reverse complement strand
CCACGGCGTGGCCACGGCGGGCGTGCTGGCGGGGGCGGTCCTGACGGCGCTGGCGGGGATTCTGTGGCAGTGCTGGCCGGCCGTTGGTTGGTGCGCAGCGGGACTCACATTCTACATCGCGACGATGGTCGCCCTGTTGGCCACGATGGAAAGAACGGTGCGGAAATTGGTGGCCTATCGTGAACAGCCAACTCGCTGGATTTCCGCCTGGTCGCTGGCCAAGGGGATACTGGCTCTGCCCGTGACACAAATTGTCTATTGGCTGGCGTTGGCCAAGGCACAATTCCTCCGAAAGATCGAGTGGCGTCAAATCCACTACAAGATCGACGGCCAAACGATCGAGATGGGCGATTATCGTCCTTACCAACAACCGGGAACCGCCGCGCCATCGGCCGTTCCGCCGCCGATGGGGTTGCGCTACAGGCGATCCGCGGAGTCCGCTGAAAACGCCGATACGCTATCCTCACTTTGACTTGGTGAAAGCGCGATACTTTTTTCGACGTGCCTGCCTATAATGACGTGCCTGCCTATAATATTGACCGCGGGGAGGTCGCCCTCGGCAAGACTGAGTTGCAGGCTGGCCGGTCCCTTGTTCGTCGCTTCTTATTTCAAAATACGTTTTCAGTTTTGCATTGCCGTCTTGGCATCCATCGAGAACCATCCTATGGGAAAATTTTGGCTCATGCTGGCCTCGCTGGTCGCCGCCGCTGCCGTTGGGTTGGGCGCGTACGGAGCGCATGGGCTGGAGGCGACGTTAAAGTCTACTCAGATCGAAACGGGGGAGTTCCCCGAGAAAATCGAGAACTGGAAGACCGCGGTGGATTATCAAATGTTCCACTGCCTGGCGCTGTTTGTTGTTGGAGCGTTGTCTTTGTATCGGCCTAGCAAAGTCGCATTCGTTGCCGGAGTCGTATTCTGTCTCGGCGTTGTGGGATTCAGCGGCGGACTCTACGTCACCGTGTTTGAATTGGCCCCGATTCATATGATCATTCCCATCGGCGGCCTGCTGCTGATCATTGGTTGGGTTCTGCTGGCCGTTGGCATTTTGTTGCTCCGTCAGCCAACCGCCGATTAACATATCATCTCGCGCCGTCGCCTTGTTCTTGGGATTCCGCCTGTTTTCGAGTCTCCGGCGACGGGTCGCTCCAGTAGAAACGGCCGAAATAATTCCAGCTTCCCCACGCGACGGTGCCCACGTTTACGGCGAGATGGTGATTCTCGAAGATGTCACGCGAGACGAGCCAGTTGTTGTCGAGGGCCTTGCGAATTCGTTGCTTGGTGGTCTCCGGAAGTCGCCCGCCTCCCGGGTTTCGCGTCTGATGTTCTCGGATGATGTGAAAGGCCGCGGCATAGGCGTCGGTGTATTCGAGTCCGCTGCGAAGGAACGCGACTCGGGCCTGAGCGTCGGGTTCGCCCGCGGTTGCGAGCTTCGCTGCTTCCAGATATCCGCGTAACTCATCGATAACTTCGGGTGTGTAGAGTTCGGTATAGTTCAATTTGCGCGAGGCAAGCGTGTTGGTGATCTCCTCCACTCGAAGGAAATATCTCCTGACAAATTCCTCTCCCGCGCCAAATCCGCTGTCGCAGTAGTCCCGGATCAGGTCATCTGCATCGAGGTCGGGATTCCAATGCAGTTTGGCACAGACGTAGTAGTTCAGGCCCTGCGTTGCCCAGTGGTGACAGCAAGAATCGAAGTCGGTGCCAATCAGAGAATTGTGGGCCATGTACTTCATGTCTTGCGCCATCTTGTGGACGTAGACCATCGGTGTGCCCTGCCGTCTGCCGGACAGCAGCAGGTTGGGGCGGAAGTAGATGTTCTCGACCGCTTTCGACCAGGCATCCCAATCGTCGCGATCCTGCTTCCGCTTGTCGTCATTGTTGTACTTGATCCCGACGTAGCGGATGGCGATGTTCGGATGCAGCTTTCTGAGTACGGGTGGAGCGGAATAAATGCTGTACGCATCCGCCGTGAGCCACGCGTCGGGATGAACCTTCACCACGCGCTTCGCGATTTCGTTCCAAAAGTAGACATAGCGGTCTGTCAGCGCAAGGCGGCCGTTTTCCAGCTTGCGACTGTTTGGCGGGTCCAGCTTTCTGCATTCTTCGCAGAGACAGAATGATGTCTGGCCTCCGTCATTCGGCCCGATGGAAACGCTCTTCACATCGGACTTGTTGAGCCGTTCGATTCTGTCACGGGCGATCTCTTCGATCAGTTCGAGGTTCGAAACACATAGCCGAGAACGATCAGGACTCCGGCTCTGATCCCGCGTTCCGTCCGGCTGCACGGCGAACCATTCAGGATGCGTGTCCTTGTGCTTCTCCCACATGTCGCCAAACGAGTGTCCCGAGGCCAGGCGCAGCGAACCCCCGAGTCGGTGCCAGCCAGCCCAGCCGCCGTCTTGTGACTTAGTTTCCATGGCCGGCTTGTTGAAACGATGGAAATCCGCTTCTTCGAATCCGAGCCGTTGCACGCCTTTATCTTTGCGCTCGCCGTACCCCATGGCCATGCGAATCCGCCGCTGCCGGATCATGGGTGTGAAGCTGTGATCGAGCGCCGCGATTTCTATTGTCTTTCGCTGGGGAACGACTTTGCCTAATTCACCGGGCCATAGAAATCGGCAGCCCAAGGTCTGTTCGAGAAACAGTGTGACGGCATACCGAGTGCCGTTCGGATCGGAAGGTGCCGCTTTGCCGGGACCGATCAGCACCAGCGAATTGGGGAAACTCCGGATGAGCGTGCCGCCGGGGCCAAGCTGATCGGAGGTCGCGCCGAGCAGTTTAGTCAGCTTTCCTTCACCGACCAGGATGAAGTTCTCAACCGATCCGGGAGCCTGCGCCACGATTCGCGAATCCTCCACTGTAGCGTCTTTCAACTTGTCTTCGGCGACAATCTGAAAGTCACCACCGCAGATTTGCTTGAGATGGTCGCTGAGAATGTTCGCGCCGTCGCGGGCGGCAACGGTTGGTTGGCTCGGCAAGACAATGACCGCGTTGGCCTGGCCGTCCCGCGCGAGGATGAGCGGATCGGCGGCATCGAGTGTCAACGCGGACATGGACAACACCACGGCGGACATCAGCATCGAATTGAACCCAGTCATGAAACTCACCTTCATTTGTTTTCGTTTTCAATAGAATCCGGTTGGGCCGTGCCAATGCGCCCGGCGGCCAGCATCGGCAGTCCATGCGGGATCGCGCCAATGTCCGGTGGCGAGTTGCCCTTCGGGCGCAGCGGATCTTCCAGTTCGTCTGGCAACACGATGCCGGCGCCGATGGCGGGACTGCCTTTTTGAAGGCGATAGTCGCATGCGGATGCCGGATCGCGATCAAATCGAACGAGCTTGGGGTCGGCGACAATAGCTTTGCTGGCCCAGCCCGCGGGATAGGTTTCCTTGTTGGCAATCGACACGGGATGATTGCGGATGCGGTCGAGGTAGTTCTGGGGAACGGCGACCTCGGGGTCGGCGCACCAGTGGAGATTGCCGTCGCAATGGATGTCCGGCGTCGGCTCGCCAAACGGCCGTAGCTGCCCGTAGCGGTTGAGGTAGACACAAACATTGTTGAACACTCGCCGCTTCGACACGCTGTTCGCTTGACTCAGCGTGCGTTGGGCGTATCCGTAGGGATCGGTTCGGCTGATGAAGGTGTTTTGGTAAAAGTAAAAGGACTCCATACCCAGCGGTTTGCCTCGTCCGTGCATCAGGAAAATCTGATAAGTCGTGACTCTTCCCTGTCGATCGTCGGGAGTTGGGCGGCCGGCGAAAACGCCTGCCCGCAGATCGGCGACGTTTCGAAAGATGTAGATATTGCCTCTTGGTCCGCCACGAGAATGACAACCGAACGCCATCAGGCTGCGCGTAATCAGGTTCTGATAAATGAAAATATCGTCGCTGAAGTAGGGTACGGGACTGCTGAGATAGATGCCGTCGTCCTGGATATTGTCGACTCGATTGTGATGGAAGCGAATCGTGTGGCCGCTCAGATAGACGCCGTCGTGGGCGTCAGTGAAGTCACAATGGGAGATGTCCCAATCATGGTTGCGCGGATAGGCGAACACCTCGAATTCGTACGTGCCTTCCGTCACCAGCAACGCGTGCGTTGGCAGGCGAGCGATGTTGCGTGTTTGCGTTCCCGGCTCTTTGACGAACGGGTCATAGAATCTTGGTGTGTAAGTATGTAGTGAGTTCTCGTTGCGCGATCCCCACGGGGGAATGCCCCCATGAATAGCCGAATTGACCATCCGAAACGGCCCGGTCGAACGCGACCGGATTCCGTACGTCGCGGCGTATATCGTCACATTGTCGAATTCGATGTCGACTCCGAACTGCAGCACCACGGTGTTGAAACCGCCACCGCGAATCACCAAATCCTGAAACCGCACGTGCATCGCTTGATCGACGAGAAGCGGCACGGACTTGAAAGGAGCGATGACCAGCGGAAGTTGGCGAGGGTCGGTCTCGCCCGCGTAGTTGGCGATCCGGTCGTTCTCGAGGTGCGTGTGCGCCAGCCGTGCGTGAATGCGGCCCGTCTGCTTGTCGTACCAAATACCCGGACCGCAGTAGACAGGAGCGACCGCTCGCGTGTCTTTGTCAACAATCCAGAGTTCATTCTCCGCGCGCAGGTCGCTGGCGTGCCAATACGTTTGCAAACCTACATTTGAATCGCCGAACAAACCGACCGTGTCGCGGATATTCTTGAACACGCCCGTCGAGATAAATTCGTCCTTGCCGCCCTCCGCGAACGGCTGCCACGCCTTGGCCGGGTTCTGTTGAAACTCGGGCATTCCGCCGTCTATCACCACGCGTTCACCTGGATAGGCCCGAATGGCAATCGGCTTTTCCGCCGTCCCCGCGACCGCGCAATAGATATTCTCGAAGTAACTTCCTTCGCGAAGGTAGAGCGTGTCACCTGGCTGGAGCCTCTTCAGAGCATGATTGACGGTCGCCCATGGCTTGTCTTGGGAACCGCTGGCGTCATCCGATCCGCCCTCTGCGTTCACGAAATAAGACGGGCCTTGCGCGAGCGGACGATCGCCAAGCGGTGGCAATGTTCTTAACGCGGATTGGGTGCGTGGTGGCTCGGCCGCTTCCCACGCCTTGGCGTTGGGTTCAAAAGCCAAGACCAGCGCGCAAAGGCCCGCGGTCCACGTCAATGACAGCGAGATACGTCGCGCCATAATCGACCCTTTCTAGGTATGCGAATTGAGCAAGTCGCCGGGCGCTAAGTCGCGCTGTCCGGCGCTTCTTCCACCTTGGCCGCCATTTCGTAGAGGCGTACCGTGCCGTCGTGATTGGCGACGGCCAGTGTTTTGTTGTTCGGCGCGAGATCGAGGTCGAAACCGGGAGCCCGTTGCCGAAACTTGACCATGTGGAAGGCGACTTCATCGTCCGGCTTCCAGAACCAGAGGAACCCGCCGGTTCGACTGCCACCCGATCCAATGATGAAGCCATCCGGATGGAACTTCACACCCCATGCCGTGCAGACTTCTTCTTTCTCCGGCTTGAGTACTCGCAGCAATTTTCCCGACTCCCAATCGAACAACAGAACGGTCGCGTTGCCGCTGTGTGCAATTCCTTTGTCGCCGGTCGCACCCGTGCAACACAGTTGCGAGCCGTCGGCGTTGAAGCTCATGCCGCGAATCCCGCCCACGTCGACTTCGTACTTCGTGCTGTAGGTATAGAGCAGGCTGGCGTCGATTTCCCGGACCAGCTTGCCGGTTTCGACGTCCCAATGCTTGACACGTCCTTTGAGGTCGGCCGAAAGCAGGCTCTTTCCGTCCGGGTGAAACGCAACATGATAAACGTGGCATTCATGGCCCAGCAGTTCCAAATGCAGTTTTTCCGCCGCATCCGTGTTCCAGACTCGCACGGCTCCATCGTTGCCGACGGTGGCGACCAGCTTTCCATCGGGACTGGCGGCGACCTTGCGGATCGAACCTTTATGAGCCTCGAAAGAGAACTGAGGCTTCGGCTGGCCCGTACGGTCCGACCACACGACAAGACGGCCAACGAAATCGCCGGTCGCCAGGCGCTGGCCATCGCCGAACAAAGCCAGGCCGCCGACCCAGCTATGATGCCCTGCCAATTCAGCACGGGATTCCGGCGGTGCGGCGGGAACCGGCGGCACCCTCGGTTTCTTCTTGGGATCCGCCGGCGGCTCAAGGACCGGCTCCATCGCCAAATCCCAACGATGGACAAAATAGTCTCGCGCGCCGGCAAACAAAAAGCTGCTTGTCGGATCGTAACAACAGGCCAAGATGCCACGGTCGTGTTTTAGCTCGGCGACCAGGCGCGTCGCAAGCGGATCCGCGCCGTCCGGTTTGGGGACGTATTTGGGTTCAGCTTTTTCTTCGGCGGTCTCTTTTGCGGGATCGCTCATGATGGGGCATTCCTAGATAAATCGAAGCCGTCCGGCTTGCGTTTTGAGTTTCAACTAAACCAACAACTCTTTCACGGCTGACCGTTCCGGCGTGCCGATGGGAACTTGGTTGCCGCCCACGTTGTGTGTGTCCGCGGGATCGAGGCCGACGGCTTTCATGTAGGTGTGAAACATTTCGGCGACGTGAACCGGGCGATCCTTGATCTCGGTGCCGTTTTCGTTGGTGGCTCCAAGCACTCCACCCGTCTGAATTCCGCAGCCGCCCGCTACGACCGACCAGTTTGGTGGCCAGTGGTCGCGTCCGTTGTCGGGGCGAATCTCCGGCGTCCGACCGAACTCCGTTACCACCATCACGAGGGTCGATTCCAGCATGCCGCGATCGGAAAGGTCTTGCATCAACGTGGCGAAGGGCTGATCGAACTCGCCGAGCTGTTCCAAATGGAAGTTGAAATTTTCCATGTGCGAGTCGTAGTTATTGTGCGTGACTTGAATGCAAGTGACGCCCTTTTCGAGCAGCCGTCTCGCCAGCAGACAGTGCCGTCCGACATCGTGCGAACCGTATCGTTGCTGGTCCTTTTCAGACTCCTTCGAGATATCGAACAATTCCTTCTGGTGAATTAACTGCGCGGCCTGGTCGTAAGACGACTGATAGGCTTCGGTGTAAGCCGTGCGGCGGCGCTGTGAAAATCGCAGGTCATTCAGTTTCCGCAAGCGATAACGCTCGTTGTCGGCATTTTCGTTGAACACCGCGGGCCGATCGACGTTCAACGGCGGACGGCCGCCGCTGAGTACCAGCGAGGCATGTCGCGGACCGAGGAAAGCCGCATCTTGGCGCGGTCCCCAGCGGCTGGGCGCGATGTGAATGTTTCCAGGCAAGTCGCCACCCTTGTCAAGCAGCTTGGAGTAGACCGGACCCATCCACGGATAGGGGCCTAGCTGCGGCGGGCGGCCGGTCACCACGTACTCGCGTGCGCCGCCATGGCTGCCGGGAACCTTTTCCGCGTACATACTGCGGATCACGGCCAGTTTGTCCGCGATCTTCGCCGTGTGGGGCATCAATTCGCAGAAGTGTGTGCCGGGAACCGAAGTCGGAATCGCGCGAAACGGACCGCCGGTATCGGTGTTCGGTTTGGGATCGAACGACTCGAACTGGCTGAGACCGCCATTCAACAGAAAGATCAAGACTTGTTTCTTCTTGGCTTCGATTTCGGCCGCCACCGCGGGACGTACGAGTTGGCTGACCATGCCAGCTCCGGCCGCGCCGGCCAGCATGTTGGCTAACATCGAACGCCGCGAAACCAAATGAGCGGCCGAATTACAGGCTGGATCGTGTCTCATGGTTGTTCCTCTGTTCTGATTGTCGCCTTTCGCTCCGCGAAAGCAGCGCTCCTTCGCGAAACACAAGGCGACACTAATGATACTTAATGATTCAATCGAAATTCCGCCGAAGCGATCAACGACCACACAAGTTCAATCACCGCGCCGCGACGATCTTCGTTGCGGCTGGCCAGATACTCGCCGGTTACTTTTAATTCCTCGTCCGTCGGCGGACGAGAGAGCACGTTCATATAGGCTTCTTCGGTCAACTTCGAGGCATCCTCGATCTTGATCAGTCTTTCGGTCAGATTGCCAGCGCCCGGCTCGACCCACGAGACCACGGTTTCACCGTTGGCAACGAACAGCGCCTGAGGCAGCGATGCCTGAAACTCGCCTTCCGGCCGGCCGGCCGTGCTGCCGAACAGGCTTATGAATTCCTTCACGCGTTCCGCTCTCTTCGCGTCGCGCGCTTTGGCAAGCTTTTCTTCGTCCGCAGCCAGTTCTTTATACGCTTCTTCATCTTCTTTCAACGCTTCATCAATTTGCGTCTCGAACAGTTGTCCGCTGTCGGTGGCTCGCCGCAAGCTGACAAACAACTGCTCGGGCGAGAGCCCTTTCATGTTGGCGACCGCCAAGGACTCGGGCGGGACGTTGCCAGGATCGACGCCATCGGGAACGATGCTCGACCGCTGATACGTTTCGGTAAGAGCTAGTTCGCGTAGAAACGCCTTGGTGTCAAACTTCGATTCGCCAAACCGCTTCGCAAGCAAATCGAGCAATTCCGGATGCGAGGGCGGGTTGGCCGCATGGTGCATATCCAGCGGATGCACCAGGCCGCGGCCCATCATCATCGCCCACAAGCGATTTGCCATGTTGCGAGCAAACTCGGGCGTCTCGTCGCTAGGAAGTTTTTCGGCCAACAGTTTTCGCAAACTAAACTTCGGCACGGCCCTCACACTTCTTGTCGGCTTTTCGACGTATTCTTCGCCTTCCACAAGGTCAGGCAACTCCATCAGGACTTCGATCAGCCGCGGGCCAGTCTTGTTGGTCTTTTCAGGTTCGAACACCGAGGCGAATTCAACCTCGCGCGTCACCATCTCTTGCAGCACGATCGTGCCGTCCGGCTGTCGGAAAGTCTTGCTGCCGGCAACGAATACCGACAGTCCGTGATAATGCTGATGCAAATAGTCGTCGACGCTTGGATGGTCGTGGCACTGGGCGCATTGCAAATCGACGCCCAAAAACAGGCGGCCGATGTCGCGCACCAGCGTATCTTTTTCCACGGCGCGATCGAGAAAAAACTTGGCGGCCGGCCGGAGTTTTTCATCGACGCCGTCGCCGCCGAGGATCTCACCGACCAGCGCGTTAAGCGGCTTATTGGCCGCGAATGACTCAGCCAGATATCCCCGCCACTGATCGACGGTTACATATTTATCTGGTCGCCGCTCCATCAACATCACGTCGAACGCCGTCGCCATGTGCCGAGCGAATTCGTCGCTTTTCAGAAGCTGGTCGATCAGCTTTGTGCGTTTGTCGGCTGCGGTATCAGTAAGAAACGCTTGCGCCCCTGCCGCGTCCGGAATCGTGCCGGTCAGGTCAAGATAGACCCGACGGACAAACTCGGCGTCGGAACATTTCGCTGCGGGCGTCGCTTTCCATTTGGCAAAGCCTGCCTCAATCTGTTGGTCAATCAATGCGTGCAGAGACGCATCGCCGGCTTGCAATAACGCCGGCAAACAGATCACGCTGATCATCGTCGCAGCGCGGACAAGGCGGTGAGGGTGAAGTTTTTTTCGCAACATGGTCTAACCTGCTGAGGTGGGAAGGGTGTTTTGCAGGAAGGCGGGTCGTTCATCCTAGCTCATTGAAAACGGTCATGTCGGCTTGCCCGACAGCAATTCGCGAATTACGGAGTCCATATGCTTGCGCATGGCCTGCTCGGCGGCGACCGGATCCCGATGGCGAATCGCATCAACGATTTCCACGTGTTGCCCTCGGTTGAGTTGTGGATCCTGCGGTCCCGTTTTGCGCATCGTGGATTTGATGAACTCGCGCGAAAGATGCAGCGTGTGCAGGATCACGTCGTTGCCGGCAATCTCGGCGAGCTTTCGATGGAACTGGAAATCGGGAACCGAAGCGTCGGTGCGTGAATCGCCAATACTGTCGCAAAGACCATCTAGTTCGGCGACGTCTTCGTCCGTGGCAAGCTCAGCGGCACGGCGAGCCGAATAAATCTCCAAGGCGGCCCGAAACTCGGCAAATTGCTTGGCGTCTTTTTCGCAAATCGACATCGCGGAACGCACCACGTTGGCGTAGTTCAGCACCGTGTCCTGATCGCCGACAAAGGTACCGCCACCGCGGCCGCGCACGACCGTCAGCAGTCCCAACGTTTGCAAGCGGCTGATCGCTTCCCGGACCACCGATCGGCTGACGTCCAGCCGCTCGGCGAATTCCAATTCTCCTGGCAGACGGTCGCCCGGCTTCAGCCCACTGTTCTCGATTACGTCGCGAATTCGCTCGACAACCGAATCAACAAGCGTCACTCGTCGAACCGGCTCTATCATCAAGTCGAACATGAGGCTTCCTTCACCGGGAAAAAATTAGGTGTGTTGGTAGGCCGAGCCGGCACGATTTGCAGACAGATGTCGTACGGGGCTTAATGTCAGACATTAAACGATTTTCGCATCTCCGTCAAGCGCCCACGGAGCGGGACCGTGGTACAAAAGACGAAGCATTTACTGCGGATTTAAGTCGGAGGTTAGTTAACCGTCATGCGATTCAGCTTGATTGTCGGAATGTTGATAGGCATTTTCCTGCCGCGGATCACCTACTGCCAGGACCACTGGCCCCGGTTTCGCGGTCCGAATGCCGATGGGGTCGCAAAAGACGATTCGCGGCTGCCGTCGAACTGGAGTACGACGGAAAACGTCGCGTGGGTTGCCGACGTACCGGGCTGGGGCTGGTCGTGTCCCGTCGTGTGGGGCGACAAGGTCTTCTTAACCACGGTCGTGAGCGACGAGGAAAGCACCGTACCCAAGAAAGGGCTGTACCTGGGGCAGGGCGTCCGAATGCCTGCCAAGGGCGTGCATCATTGGCTGGTCTATTGTTTCGACTTGAAGACGGGTAAGGAGCTTTGGAAAGACGAAGCTCACACTGGGGAACCGAAGATCCCGCGACATCCCAAGAGTACCTACGCCGTGGAAACGCCAGTGACCGACGGCAAACGGGTCTACGTTTTGTTCGGCGACGTGGGCCTGTACTGCTACGACCTCGGCGGCAAGCAACTCTGGTCTCACGACATCGAAGCCAAAAAGACCTTCTTTGATTACGGTGCCGCCGCTTCGCCGGTCGCGCATGACGATCAAGTCATCATGGTTTATGACAACCAAGAGGCGTCGTACATTGCATCTTACGACGTGGAAACAGGGAAACAGCGTTGGCAAACCGATCGCGAAGAAAAGAGTACCTGGGCAACGCCGTTCATTTGGAAAAACAAACTGCGTACCGAGATCGTCGTGTGTGGCAAACGCAGAAATCGTTCCTATGATCTGTTGGGGAACGAACTGTGGTCGTTCGACGGTCGCATGTCGAACCTCGTGATCCCGTCGCCGTTTCGCGCCCATGGCCTGCTGTACATTACCTCCGGCTATGTCGGCGATCGGCAGCGTCCGGTTTTCGCCATCAAGCCGGGAGGAACTGGTGACATCTCGCTGAAAGAGGATGAGACCTCCAACGAATTCATCGCCTGGTTCCTGCCGAAAGCCGGGCCGTACAATCCTTCGCCGATTGTCTACGGCGACTACTACTATACGCTGTTCGATCGCGGCTTCTTAACTTGCCACGACGCGCGCACGGGCGAAGAAGTCTACGGGAAGAAGCGATTCGCTCCCGGTGCGTCGTTTACCGCCTCGCCGTGGGCTTACAACGGCAAGTTGTTCTTTCTTAGCGAAGATGGTGACACGTACGTCGTCAAAGCTGGTCCCGAGTATGAGTTGCTGCAAACCAATGCCTTGGAACAGCTTTGTTTGTCGTCGCCGGCGGTGAGTCAGGGCAACCTGCTGATTCGCACTGCGTCGAAGCTGTATTGCATTACCAGCAGTACGCCGCAATAAAAATCATGTATCGATCATGTATCCAAATTCCTGAGTTTGCAGTCACAATTCGACGTCTGGGCGACAGCACTTTGCAAGGCAGGCCGATAGAACCACGGGAACCGGAAGGGCTGTCCCATCTCGACTGAAAATCACTTCCAGCGACTTTTCCGCTGGATTGAAATGGAATCGGCCGCCGAGACGCAGCGGCTGTCCGAGCGACGGAAGCGTTTGTCCGCCAAGAATGCCGAAGCCGGCGGCGAGACGCTGTTGGACCTGGCCATCGACGATCACCAAGGCGGCCTGGGCGGACGCTATCTGCTGACGCTCGTCAAACGCAACCGCGACTTGCATCTGCCTTGGAATCGATTTCGGGTTGGTTCTCCGGTGGTGCTCTTGCCGTATGACGATGACGACGGCGAACCGAATCAGGGAGTCGTCAGCGGACGAACTTTTGGCTCGATTCAAATTGCCGTGCAGGCGTGGCCCGAAGGAGATCGATTTCGGCTCGATTTGTCGCCCGATGAAATCACGCGAAAACGGCAGCGGGCCGCTTTGCGGGTCGCGGAAGAAGCCCGCGGGCGATTGGGAGAACTACGTGGTGTTCTGTTGGGAGATCGCGAGCCGCGGTTTGGCAAGATTCCGGATTGCGACTTTTCAGCAACTTTGAATCCCTCCCAGCAAGAAGCGATTCGGTTCGCACTCTCCGCCGAAGATGTGGCCGTCATCCACGGTCCGCCCGGGACCGGCAAGACCACGACGGTATCCGAACTGATCTGCCAGGAAGTCGCTCGAGGCAACAAAGTGCTGGCGTGCGCGCCGAGCAACACGGCGGTCGACAACCTGCTGGAACGGCTGATCGCGGCCGGCCAGCGCGCGGTACGGCTGGGCCACCCTGCCCGCGTCGCGGCCGGACTGCGCGAGCACACCGTGGATGTGATGGTCGAAGATCATGACAACATGCCGGTCGTCCGTGACATGTTGCGTGAAGCCGAGGGGCTCTTTCGAAAAGCGGACCGCTACACCCGTGCCAAGCCACCGCCCGGCGCGCGTCAAGAGATGCGGCGTGAGGCCAAGCAACTACGGTCGGACGCTCGCCTGCTGGAACGCCAAGCGGTCAATCATATTTTGGATCGGGCCGACATCCTTTGTGCCACGACGACGGTGGACGAGGCCATCTTGGGTGACCGCCAGTTCGACGTGGCCGTCATCGACGAGGCGTGCCAATGCACGGAACCAAGTTGCTGGGTTCCCTTGCTGAGATCGCAGCGGATTGTCATGGCCGGCGATCATTGCCAGTTGCCACCCACGGTCATTTCCAAGGAAGCGGCTCGCGAAGGGTTCGGCCGCAGTTGCCTTGAACGGCTGGTCGACTTGTACGGAAAGCAAATCACGCGCCAACTGATCGTTCAATACCGCATGCACGGGGATATCATGCAGTTCTCGTCCAACCGGTTTTACGACGGACAACTGCAAGCCGACGAAACCGTGCGCGGGCATCTGCTGTCGCATCTTTCCCATGTCACGGCCGATCTGTTGACCGGCGAGCCGGTCACTTTCATCGACACGGCGGGCGCGGATTACGACGAGGAATTGGAACCGGATGGCGAAAGCCGTCTCAATCCCTCGGAAGGACAACTCGTATTGCGCAAGGTCCAACAGTTGAACGACGCCGGACTGGATGCGCGTGACATCGCCGTCATTGCGCCGTACGCCGCCCAAGTCCGCTGGCTGCGCGAGCATTGCGAATCCGACGCACTCGAAGTAGATACGGTCGATGGTTTTCAAGGACGCGAAAAAGAGGCCGTGGTAATATCGCTCGTCCGCTCCAACCGCAATGGGGAAATCGGCTTCCTGGCGGATACCCGCCGCATGAACGTGGCCCTGACCCGTGCCCGCCGCAAGCTGATCATCGTGGGCGACAGTGCAACCCTAGCTTCCCACGAGTTCTATTCGACTCTGCTGGAGTACCTGGAATCCATCAGTGCCTATCATACGGTTTGGGAAGAGTAGTAGACGTGTCGCGGGCGATACAACCGTTTTGGCGCATCGCTGCTTTCATTCACAATCGCGGCCCGACCGACTTTCGGCTACAATAGGCCACTCGCCGCAACTGGAACCATTTGAGTCATTTCCGCCCTTCCTCCGTTGAGTTTCTTGTATTGTTAGTCGCTCGCTTCATTGTCGTATCGGTTTCCCTGTGGCTGCTGCTAGCCGCCGTTGCGCGACCAGCGATCGCCGACGAATACGACTCGTCCATCAAGCCGCTGCTGCGCAGGTATTGCATCAAGTGCCATGGAGGCGGCGAGAAGGTCAGCGGCGAAGTCAATTTTAAGAAGCTCAACACACGGGCCGATGTCGACGCCGCCTTCGAGATTTGGGAAACGGCACTCGACCTTGTCGCCGACGGTTCCATGCCTCCGGAAGATCAGCCGCAACCGACCGACAAAGAAAAGATGCTACTCAACGCGTGGTATCAAGAACGGTTCGTACAATCGGTTCAGGCGCACCCCGGGTTCTTTCGCCCGCGGCGTCTGTCGGCTTACGAGTACCGCAACACGCTACATTCGTTGCTGGGCTTCGAATTGGAAGTCGCCATCCGCGAGGCGGAACAGACGGTGGTCGAAAAGTCGCTGGTGATGAAGCTGCTGCCGACCGACCCGCCCGGACCGAGCGGATTCAAGAACGACACGTCCGGCAATCCGTTGACAACCGTGATCTGGGACCAATATTCCTATTTGATCGACAACGGCCTCGCGAAATTGTTTTCGCCTCAGCATCGCGATGCGTTGGAGGCTTACACCGGCAAGCTGGAAGGCAAACATGTAACCGTGAAGCAGGCCGAACGGATGCTTCGCTTGCTAGCGCGTCGCGCCTTCCGCCGTCCGGTCGATGATGCTTCGTTGGCGAAGTCGTTCGCGGCGATTGAAGGCAAAACGGGCCGGCAGCTTGAGTCGGCCTTGCGTGCCGAGTTGAAGACGATTCTGATGTCGCCTCCGTTTATCTATCGCGGACTGCTGATGGACATCCAGCACGACACCCAGCGGCCCGTCGACGATTTCGAGCTGGCCGAACGATTGAGCTATTTCCTGTGGGGCGATATGCCCGATGAAGAGTTGATGCAGTTGGCGACGCAGGCCCAGCTTAGCGAGCCGGCCGTCTATCGCGGGCAGATCGATCGCATGCTGGCGTCGCCCAAGGCCCGCAACTTGGCGGAAGACCTGGGAGTGCAATGGTTTTCACTGGGCGAGATTGAAAAGGTGTCCAACAATCCACCGGTGGCGGATGCTCTGAAGAGCCAGCCGATTGACTTTTTGAACTACCTATTCACCACGGGCCGCCCGCTTGTCGAACTGATCGATTCCTCCACGGCCTTCGTCAATCCGCACACGGCCAAATACTATCCGCGCGACCGTGGGCAAATGACGCGATACCAACGGCAGAAGGGAATCGAGGTCGAACGCGTTCCGAACCAGCGAATTGATCTACGGCAAACACCTGAACGCGGCGGGTTGTTAACGATGCCCGGCGTGCTGGCCATGAACAAGGGGCCCGTCTTGCGCGGCACCTGGGTGCTGGAGCGAATCCTTGGCGAACATCTGCCCGATCCGCCCGCCGATGTGGGACAAGTGCCGAACAACCAACGTGGCGAGAAGCTGACCTTTCGCCAGCGATTTGAACTGCATCGAAGCAACGCCACGTGCGCCGTTTGCCACGACAAGATCGATCCTCTTGGTTTTGCACTGCAAGCGTACGACGCGGGCGGTGGCTTCATCAAATCAGCCAGCTACGGCACCATGAAACCAAAGCGGCGAAAGAAAAAAGCTGGCAATTCCGCGCCCGACGCGGCCCGAATCGACACTCGGGGGAAACTGCCCACGGGCGAGACGTTTGATGATTTCCAAGGACTCAAGCAGATCCTCGTCACCAGCCAGCGCGAGCAGGTGGTTCGCACCATCGTCCGCCGTACCATGGCCTACGCACTCTGCCGCAAGTTGGAGTTTTACGACCGGCCGACGGTCGAGGCTCTGGTCAAGGATCTACATGAAAACAACGGCACGTTTCACGACCTGATTCACAAGATCGCGAATAGTTTGCCGTTCAAGGAAACGATTGTAAGAAGCAAATAGCATCAGGAGCCGCCATGAATTGGCATATGGATCGACGAACTTTCCTCCGCGGCGCCGCCGGGCCTTTGCTGCCGCTTCCCTTTTTGAACTTGATGGAGCGGCAATCGTTCGGAACTGCCGACAGCCAGCCGCCGCTACGATTCGTGACGCTGTTCAAACCCAACGGAGTGCATCCGCCAAGCTGGAACATCAACGGCGGCGAGGAATTCGATTTCCGCATGTCGCCGCTCATGAAGCCGTTTGCAAAACACAAAGACGACCTATTGATCTTGGACAACATGGGCGACTTTGGATTTTCGTCGCACGCCAACTCGACGCGTCGTTTTCTGTGTGGCCACCACAAGAACATGAAGACCGCGTCGCTCGACCAGTTAATCGCCCGCAAGATCGGCGGCGACACGGTTCACCGTTCGCTCGAACTAACGACGGAAGGACTGTTTCCCAATCAGATCGGGTGCAGCTACATTTCTTATGATGCCAACGGCGACCCGATGCCGCGCGAAAGCGATCCGCAGTTGATCTTTGACCGGTTGTTTCGCAATCCGCTGGGCAACCCCGGCAAACGCAAGGAAATGTCCAGCTTGCTCGACCGGGTCTCCGAAGATGCCCGGTCGCTCGCCAGAAAGGCAGGCACCGAAGATCGCCAAACGCTGGAACAATATTTGACGGTGGTCCGGGAAACCGAACAGCGGCTGAAAAACATCAAAGCCGCCAAGGATGCCGGGTTTGATACCGCCACGCTGCACCGGCCGCTCGCCCCGGCCAACCTGAACGACCAAGTCGAATCAATGATCGATTTGATTGCACTCGCCTTGTGGACCGATTCGACGCGCTGCGCCACTTACATGCTGGGCAACAGCAACAGCCGCATGATCTTCGATTTTCTGGGCGTCAAGGAGCAGCATCATTACCTGTCGCACTTCTTCCGCAATTTCTCGCGACAAAACCTCGACGCCTTGCTGAAGATCAGCCTGTGGCACATGGAGAAATTCGACTACCTGTTGAACCGGCTGAAGTCCTTCAAGGACCAAAATGGAACGTTGCTGGAACACAGTCTCGTGCTGTTCGGATCGGGAATGGGACACAGCGACAACCACACCGCCACGCGGATTCCAATCATTCTGGCGGGGCAAGGCGGCGGATTGCTCAAGACCGGCCGGTATGTACGCTACGCCGAAAACCAACAGTTGGGCGGCTTGCATTTGTCGTTGTTGCAAAAGGCTGGCGTGCCGCTCGAATCGTACGGAGGTTCAGCGCAGCCGCTGCCCGGACTCGACGGCTCGGACTACGCGCCCTACCGCGAGCGGCCTTTTGAAAGCTGGGTTCGTCACGAGGACGGCACGATCACCGTGCAAGGCCGCCTCCGCTTGTCGGACGACCTGAACGAAGCCCGTATCTTCTTTGTCGACGTCGAAGGCGCTCGCTCGGTACGAGTCGAAGTCAGCTTCCGCGATTTCCACGGATTCAATCTGGCCTACCACTGCGGTACGCCGATCAAATTAACGGGCACGGGAAACGAGAAGGACGGCCAACTGCTGATCACAAAAATCACTGATTTGCAATCGCTGTTTGGCAAGAAACCGGGTACGCAAAACGGTTAGCCAAGTAGGCACACCGGCGCGAGCGGCAAGTGCGATCCCTGGGCACCGAACGCGGGCTATAGCTCGGCAGTGTTTGGCAAGATTAGTCGCCGACGCCGATGTCGTCGTCCAGGGCTTGGAGAATCAATTCCTCTTCGTTCGATTCGTGCTCTTGGAACTCGCGGCGAAAAGCGACGAAACGCAAGGCGACCTTTTTGGTCGCGGCGGCCGCCGCGTTGACGTACAACAACTGTTCCGCCCTGTCGACCAGATCGCAGGCGTCGAGGAAAAGAGTCTCGTGTTCGCCCCGTAATCGTTCGGCTTTTTCGCTCAGCCGAGGGGCCACATCCACGGCTTCTTCAAAATATCCATAGGCTTCTTCGAGCGAAAAGTGGATGGCGAGTTGGTCGCGCAGGCCCCCCAACGTCTCCACGAGTTCGCGGGCTGGGGCTCGTCCGCCACCGCACCAGGAAAACAAATCATTCGCCTTGGCCAACAAACGGCGAAGTTCGCGGTTGTCGTCCTTGATTTCTTGCAGAAATGCCGCATTGACCGTGACGGTCCGGGTTGCGATTGACATCACCAGCCTCCTTTTCGCCGGCTCTCGTTAGACAAAGAGAGGCGGCCATCGAAGCCAAAGAACTTTCGAGATTTCAAGGTGGCAACGACGATGAACCGAATGGTGTGGCGTCAGAGATGAAGCGCCGAAGCCACAGGCAAGCCTAACAAAATGGCCACCGTCAGTCAAAGAAATTCACGCAACTTACGTCGCAAATGCCAACTACGCAGGTGGTTACAAATCCTCCTCGCGCGGGGCATGGCCCTGCAATTCGGGAATCTCGGCGCGCCAAAAAAAGCAGAAGGTCCCGCGAACCGGGCTCGCGGGACCTTCTCAATTTATACCTAGTCAACTTTCGTCATCAAACAGTGACCTCGAATCCCTTGCGTTGCTTGCGGCTTTGCCAAGCGTTGGCGTCGTCGTCGCCGACGATTTGCTCGGCCTGCGGATCCCAATTGAGCGTCCGGTCTAGACGTATCGCGATGTTGGCCAGGTGGCAGGTAGTCATCGCTCGGTGATGTGTGTTGACGTCCGAAATCGGCTGCTCGCGGGTCTCCAGGCAGTCGAAGAAATTACGCATGTGTGCGTTGCCTCCGCCTGGCGTTTTGCCTTTGTAGAGCTTGGTCAGAGCATCTTCGGGAAGCGGCTTGTCCTTCAACGCGTCGACCGCTTCGCCTGTCAGGCTGCCGCGGGTGACACGAAATTCGCCTTTCGTGCCTTCGAAGATGATTCCGTTGCCAAACTTCAATTCCGGCGCATTCTCACGAATCAACATTTCAACGCCGTTGGCGAACGAGCACTTGATCTTGAAGTGCGTGGCGCAGTTGTACCGCGAGTCATCCGTCGGCTTGCCGTTCTTGAATTCGACGGGATGCTTGGCCATCAGCGGTTCGATCTTGGTGGGCCCTTGGCCTTCGCCCAATTGGTCGATTCCCCACTGGGCGATGTCGACGTGATGGGCTCCCCAGTCAGTCATTTTGCCACCAGAGTATTCATACCACCATCGGAACTCGTAATGGCAGCGAGAATTCCTACCCTTTTGGCGGTAGGCTTCGAGCGGTGCTTGTCCCAGCCAGAGATTCCAGTCCAAGTGCGATGGTGGCTGGATGACCGGCAGTTCGTCGCAGGTTGGCGCGCCGCCGATCACACAAGTTACTTTCTTCACTTCGCCGATGCGCCCGTCGCGTATGAGGGCGACCGCGTTTAAAAATCGCAGCCCCATTTCACTTCGCTGCTGCGTGCCGACCTGGAACACCCGGCCGGTTTCCTTCAGGGCCTGGCGGATTAGTTTACCTTCTTCAATCGTCAGCGTCAGCGGCTTTTCACAATACACGTCCTTGCCCGCCTGCATGGCTTCGATGGCGATTTTGCTGTGCCAATGGTCGGGCGTCACGATGGTGACAACATCGATATCCTTGCGGTCGAGGATCTTGTGGTAATCCTTGTAGGTTTCGACTTCGCGGCCTTGCAAGTTCTTTACCTGTTCACGGCCCTTGTCCAGATGATGTTCGTCAACGTCGCAAATCGCCAGGCAATCCGAAAGCTGCATGGCGTTCTTGCCAACCGCGCCCCAACGGCTGCCGGTGCCGATGCAGCCCAGCGTCGGACGATTTTTCTTATCGTTTTGTGCTTGGAGAAGATTCGACGAAAAGAAATACGGAACCGAGACGGCCGCCGCCGCGCCGGCGGTCGACTTGATAAAAGAACGGCGTGATGTTTGATGATGGTTGCTCATATCGAGGGCTCCTGCGTTTCAGATATTCCGCGCTGTGGGAAGAAGGATTCGTGGGAAAAGCCGTAGAATAATTATGCCTTCCAGCGGCCGCATCTAGTCTAGCTGCCGCGACGCGGAAATACCATCAGGTTCAGTGCGGGCCATGCCCGGCGGGGGATCAATCGGTGGCGACGCGGAATTCCGTAACTTCCCAGGCCACTTCGTAGTCCGTGCCCCACTGAAAGCGGCGATAGCTGGCCGGATATCCGTATTGCGGGTGAAACGTACCCCACAGGGTGAGTCGCGGGGTACTGGTGGTGGCGTCTCCGGTTTGGACTAAATCAAGGTTGTCCACGTCGTGCTGAATCGTGCCAAACATGCCCGGAACGCTCCAAGTTTCAAATGTCCGACGGCGGCTCATTTCGTGGCCATTGAGGGTATAGCGCCTTACCTGGCCGTCACGGACCTCGACTCGGTGCAATTCGACCTGCTGCTTTTCCAAGCGGACCTCCAAATCGTAATCGCTTGGGCCGTTGCCGTCCCACCGCTGGCGCGCGGCGGCTAGATCCGAGCTGGCAACTCGAGGTGTCCGGTCGCGCCACATCCAGCAAGCAATCAAGATGGCCACGATCAGCCCAAATACAACACCGACCAGCGCCGCGCCCATCCGCGCGAGCCGGCGCTGCGACCTTTGTCGCAATTCCTGTTGCTTGTTGTGGCTGTCTTCGTCCATCATCTACCGAGGCGGTTAGCCGATCCAATTCGATTTGGGGTTAGGTTTGACATTCGCTCGTAACAGAATTCCCATATCCATCGGCAACGAACCCGAATCGAAAACCGTTAATCGCTAAGCGTCATTTTCCAATTCATTCGAAGGACGGTCAACAATGGAATCCACGAATAACCCTTTTCCGACGCGCACCAAGATTGTCGCGACGGTGGGGCCAGCCTGCGATACCGAGGAAAAGCTGTCGGAATTGATCGCGGCCGGGGTCGACGTGTTCCGAATCAACACTGCCCACGGCAACCAAGACGATTTTGAGCGGCTTGTGTCGGCGGTGCGACAAGCTGCCGCGGCAAACTTTCGGCCCATTGCAATCTTGATCGATTTGGCGGGTCCCAAGATTCGACTCGGTGAATTGTATCAAGATCCGACGCATTGCCACTTGGGATCAACGTTTCGCTTTATCCGAGGCAATACCACGGACGCCGACGACGATCTTATCAGCAACTACTCGCGGCTGGTCGATGAATTGTCGGTCGGTGATCGCGTGATGCTGGCTGATGGCACGGTCAGCATGGTGGTCAGGGCGCGCGACGAATACTCCGCCGACTGTGAAGTCACCGGGGCGGGCACGATTCGCAGCCGGCAGGGAATCAACTTGCCGGGTGCCAAGCTGAGCGTTCCCGCCATGACCGAGAACGACATAAAGAATGCCGCGTGGGCTGCGGAAGCCGATATTGATTTTGTCAGTCTTAGTTTCGTGCGCCGTCCCGAGGACATCCATCAGTTGCGCGAACAACTCCAGCAACATCAATCCGACGCCCGGATCGTCGCCAAAATCGAAAAGCAAGAGGCGCTCGTTCATCTGGAAGACATCGTGGCGGCCGCCGATGCCGTCATGGTGGCGCGCGGCGACTTGGGCGTTGAAATCGACATCGCCATCACGCCCGCCGCGCAAAAGCGAATCATCGAGGTTTGCGGCCGGCTGTACCGGCCGGTGATTGTGGCCACGCAAATGCTCGACAGCATGACCCATTCAACCCGGCCAACCCGTGCCGAAGCGACCGATGTGGCCAACGCCATTCTGGACGGCGCGGACGCCTGTATGCTGTCAGGCGAAACCGCCATTGGCGAACATCCCCGGCTGGTGGTCGAGATGATGAACCGCATCATGTCGGTCACGGAAGACTTGCTGCGCGATAAGACGGCCAAGCACAGCACCGACGACTCGCCGTCGGTTCATCCCGTGACTTCGGCGATCGTTTCGGGAGCGACGGAGATCGCCCGCAAGCTGGAGGCCTCGTTGATCGTGATTGCCACTCGTAGCGGCGCGACCGCGCTGGCCGAGTCGAAACAACGTGACTTCGTGCCGACCGTCGGTGTCAGCAACGACGAAAACACGCTGCGCCGAATGTGTCTGTACTGGGGGATCATGCCGCTGGCCGGCGCGCCGGTAAGAGACCCGGCCGAACTGCGCGATTTCGTCGGTCGCTGGGGAAGCCAAACGGGCACGATCAGCGAGGGCGACCGGGTAGTCTTTGTAACGGGAACGAAAGTCATGCCCAACACGCACAACTTGGTCTTCGTGCATGAATTCTAGGATGACAGAAGGGATTCACACGAAGGCACAAAGTCACGAAGAAAGAGTCACATCAAAACCTTTGTGGCTTCGTGCCTTTGTGTGAGTTCTTCCCTCTCGTCCTACACCAATGTATACCCGCCGTCGATAACAAGGGCCGCGCCGGTCATGTAGCGTGAGGCGTCGCTGGCCAGATAAACGGCCAGCGGGCCCAGGTCTTCCGGTTCGCCGTATTTGCCCATCGGAATATTGGACTGAAATGCCTCGACCACTTCCGGATGAATCTTGGCCCAGCGTTTGTTGGGGTCGGTCATGAAGCCGCCGGGGCAGATCGCGTTCACGGTAATGTTGTAACGGGCCCAATCGACGGCAACCGCGCGAGTGAACTGAACCATCGCGGCTTTGGCGGTCTCGTAGTGCCGTCCTGCAATATTCCGACCGGCCACGAAGCTGTTGATCGAGGCGATATTGATGATCCGGCCGCCTTGGCCTCGATCGATCATATGCTTGCCGATATTTTTCGTGCAAACAAACGCGCTGGTCAGATTCAGATCCATCAATTCGCGCCATTTTTCCAGCGGCATTTCCTCGGTAGGGATGTTCTCGCGCCGTCCGCCCACATTGTTAATGAGTATGTCGACGGGGCCGTGCTGGCTGACGACTTCTTGGCAGCACTTTTCGCATTCCTCGGGCACGCTCATATCGGCTTGAATCGTGGTCGCCGCTCGCCCCCGCTGGCGAATGTCGGCGGCGGTTTGCTCCAGAGTCTCGGGGCTGCGGCCGACGAGGACCACGTCGGCGCCCGCTTCGGCGATCGCCAGCGCCATTTCGCGGCCCAAGCCACGACTGCCGCCGGTGATCAACAGACGGCGGTTATCCAGTCGAAATCGGTCAAGAATGCTCATGGGTGGGCCCTCTCGGCGAAACGAAATTGTGGGAGTCGTCAAACTACTTGAAACCGGGCGATGGTCGCCAAGGTAGAAAGCTATTGGACGTCGATTGTAAGCAATTGCACCGATCATGCACCCAGCCAACCACATAGTGGTATAATCTCTCCCGGCCAGCACGTCATTCCAAAAGCGAGGTTTTTCCCATGCGTTCCGCACACCGTCTTCCCCTGTTGGGTCTTTTTTTAGGAACGCTCGCACTGCCGGCATTGGGACGGGCTGATCAGACGGCGGCTGACTTGCTGCCCGCTTCGACGGTGGGCTACATCGAAGTCGCCGATCCCGGCAGTTTCGTCGATCTGGTTTTGGAGCACCCTTTGCGAGCCAAACTGGAAGCGATGGAAGACTTTGGCAAACAGTTGAAGAGCGATCAATTCCGCCAATTTCAAGCAGCCTTGGCCTTCATCGAATTGCAGATTGGAATGGACTGGAAGGAGGCCGTTTCAACGCTGACCGCCGGCGGGCTCTTTTTTGCTTTCGATGCCGAGACGCAGGGCGTTGTCCTGATGCTCAAGGCGGGCGACGAAGAGAAGCTAACCAAAGTAAAAGATACGCTGATCGATTTGGTATCCAAGGACGCCGATAAGAAAGGCTATGAGTTTGAAACCAAGGAGTACCGCGGTTTGACCGCTTACAAAGCCAATGAAGCGGTGTACGCCCAACTGGGAACTTGGTTTTGCATCAGCAACAAGGGCGACCTGCTGAAATCGGTAGCCGACAGTTTTCTGGACGGCGGCGATGGCACGTTGGCAAGCAACGAAAACTTTGCCGCCGCTCATGAACAAGCTCCCGACAACGCCACGGCATGGTCCTTTTTCAATGTCCAGGCAGTTCGCGAGGCAGGTATCGCCAAAGAGCTGTTTCGGGACAAGAACGATAATCCGCCCGGCGAGCTTTTGCTCGGTGGAGTTCTTAGCACGCTGGCCAAGACACCTTACGCCTCGCTGACACTGCAAGCCGAAAACGAATGCCTCAAGTTGTCCGCCTCGGTTCCCCATGACTCCAGTTGGACTCCGCCCCAGCGCGAGTTCTTTTTTGGCGAAGATGGTGGCGGCAAAGCTCCCCAGCCTTTTGTTCCACAAGAGTTGTTGCTGTCGATGGAGTCGTTCCGGGACGTAGGCAAGTTCTGGTTGGCCAAGGAAGATTTGTTCGACGACAAGACGTTGGCCGGGTTCGCTCAGGTCGATACTCAATTCACGACACTGTTCTCGGGATTGGACCTGGGCCAAGATGTGTTGTCGGCGCTGGCACCGCAGTCCCAGTTCCTACTCGTACGGCAAGCCTTTGACGAGACGGGTGAATTGCCAACTCCCGATATCAAGCTGCCGGCTGGAGCGTATATCTACAAGCTGAATGATCCCACTAAACTCAGACGCCGGTTCAAAATTGCTTTTCAAAGTTTCGTGGGCTTTATCAATGTCATTTCCGCCCAGCAAGGACAACCGGCCCTGGAGTTGAACACGGAAAAGCAAGGCGAGGCGAGTATCATCTCGGCTTCCTATATTCCTGAAGACGCCGAGGAAGGCGAGGGGCTTATCAACTACAACTTTTCACCAGCCATTGCTTTCTCGGGTGATTACTTCATCATCTCGAGCACGGCCAAACTAGCCCGCGAACTCGCCGATCTTAGTGGGAAGGGCGCGCCGGATTCCGCCGAAGAGAACACGCGATTGGGCCTCGACCTGGAAACCCTATCTCGCGTGTTGGAAGACAATCGCACGCAGTTGGTCGCTCAAAACGCGCTACAGAAGGGGCACAGCAAGGAAGCGGCCGAAAAGGAAATTGGAACGCTGCTTGAATTGTTGAAAGTCGGTCGAGAATCCACGCTCCGCCTAGTCGGCGGCCAGGATTCAATTAAGTTGGAACTTGAACTCAAGTTGGCTCCGTAAGCTGAATTCGAAAACGAGGAAGTTATGTCAGTCGACCTCGAAAACGTGGATCCGAAGTGGGCGTGGAGCGCGTACGAACCGAGCAAACAGGCTCCTTGGAATCGGGCTCGCGCCGCTCATCTCTTTCGCCGAGCGGGATTCGCGGCCACGACCAAACAGTTGGACGATGCCGCCGCCGGTGATTCCCAAACAGCGATTCAAGGCCTGCTCGATCCGGGCGACACCGCACGGTTCGACGACGAAATGGAGAGCTTTAGCAAGATCGTGCTCGCCACGCGCGCACCGAAGGGACTGTCCGCTTGGTGGCTGTACCGCATGTTGTACACCCCCGACCAATTGCTGGAGAAAACGACGCTCTTCTGGCACGGCCACTTTGCCACCAGCGCGGCCAAGGTGACCAACGTGCGGCCCATGCTGCGGCAGAACGCGCTACTTCGCCGTTATGCCCGCGGCGACTTCGAAAAACTGGTGCATGAGATCTCGCGCGACCCGGCGATGCTGATCTACCTCGACTCGACCGACAATCGCAAGACGCACCCCAACGAAAACTATGCCCGCGAATTGATGGAGCTGTTCGTTCTCGGTTTGGGCAACTACACCGAGAAGGATATTCAGGAGATCGCCCGCTGCTTTACTGGCTGGCAGGTGCGCCGAGTCAAGTTTGAATTCAATCCGTACCAACACGATCGCGGCGTCAAATCGTTCCTCGGATCGAGCGGCGAGTTCGACGGTGAGGATGCCGTGCGAGTCGTGGTCGAGCAAAAGGCCGCGCCGCGTTTCATCGTCAGCAAGCTGATCCGCTACTTTGTCTTCGATGAACCCGCGCCTCCGTCCGCTTTAGTGGATCCCCTCGCCGACGACCTGCGAGAACACGACTTCGACATTAGCCGGGTGCTGTCGCGGATTCTGTCGAGCAACCTTTTCTTTTCCGATTACGCGGTGGGCCGCAAGATTCGTTCGCCTGTCGAAATGGGAATCGGCATGTTGCGGGCACTCGAAGCGACGAGCAACCTAAACCAACTCGGCGAACGATGCGCCGATTTGGGGCAATCCCCGTTCTTTCCCCCCAGCGTGAAAGGCTGGGATGGCGGCAGGACGTGGATCAATTCGTCGACGTTGTTGGGGCGGGCCAACATGGTCCGCGAGATCGTTCGCGGTGACGACACCAAATTTGCCGGCGGCGATTTGGAGTCGCTGGCGGCCAAACATGGCAAAAGAAAACCCGACGCCGTGGTGGATTGGCTGCTCGGTTTGCTGGTTGCCGTCCCCGTTCCCGACAAGGCGCGCCAATCGTTAATCCAGTTGGCCGGGACCAAGGGAAGCCGTAACAACAACTTGGCCAATGTCATCCACGCCATCAGTACCTTGCCCGAATTTCAACTTTGTTAAGTAAGAACCGACAAAGGAAATCGTTATGAGCACATCGCGACGCCAGTTCCTCACGATCGCCGGCGCTTCGACGCTGGTTTCCATGTCGCCGGTCGTTCCCGAGTTCCTCTTGCGGGCTTCGGCGGCCGAAAAGGATTCCGAGGGCGAACGAATCCTCGTCGTCGTGCAGCTATCGGGAGGCAACGACGGGTTGAACACGGTCGTTCCTTTTGGGGATGACGAATACTATCGCAATCGATTCGCGCTGGCGATTAACCGCAATCAGGTTTTGAAGATCGACGATTACGCGGGACTGCACCCGTCGCTGAACGGGTTTTCGCAGTTGCTTGAAGCGGGCAAGCTGGCCATTGTCCAAGGCGTCGGCTACCCCAACCCGAACCGTTCGCACTTCGAGTCGATGGACCTCTGGCATTCGGCCCACCGGGCTGAAGAGCGAATCCGTTATGGTTGGCTGGGACGGTACCTCGATGCCACAAGAGAAGAGGGCGGAGGCGACGTGCCGGCCATGCACTTTGGCCAGGAAAACCAGCCGCTGGCCCTGACGTCGGAAAAAGTCCGCGTCCCGTCGATTCGTTCGCTCGAGCGGTTTCGTTTGGAACTGGGCGGCGATGCCGCTCTGCGTCGTTCCATTGAACAGGTGACCAAAATCGAGCGGCCGCAAGACAACGACCTATTGGGATTCGTCCAGCAAAGCACGACGGGCGCGATCGTGACCGCCCGCCGCGTCGAAGAAGCACGGAAGAACTATAAGACCGAAGTGGATTACGGCGGCACGGGCTTGGCGCAAAAGATGAAAAACATCGCCCAGCTAATCGACGCCGGCTTGCGTACGCGAATCTACTACGTCACGCTCGGCGGATTCGACACGCACTCGAATCAGGCGCAAGCCCACAACGGCCTGCTGCGGCAGCTTAGCGATTCGGTCTTCGCCTTCTTGCAAGACATCGCCAACCACGGCCACGGCGAACGCGTGTTGGTCATGAGTTTCAGCGAGTTCGGACGTCGCGTCAAGGAAAATGCTAGCCAAGGCACCGACCACGGCGCGGCCGCGCCGCTGATGCTGGCCGGCGCGGGCGTCAAACCGGGCCTCATCGGCCGGCACCCCAGCCTCACCGATCTAGAGGACGGCGACCTCAAATTCCACACCGACTACCGCCGGGTCTACGCCACGGTGTTGGAAAAATGGCTCGGCTGGAAGAGCGAACCGATTCTCGGCGGCCGTTTTGAAACGATGGATGCACTGCGTTCCGCCTAGAGATTCGTACTGTACAGAATCCGATTAGAGGGAAAATTGTGGCAGTTTCCCGATCCACCTCAGGTTCGCGCCGGTGGTACAAGCCGCAAATTACGACGGTCATTGCGATCATCGTGGTCGCTACGGCCTTGATCCATGTACAGCGTGAAACAGAGCCAAGTGGCGCGGGCAGCATGTGGTCGGTTACATGGCGTATTTCCCAGGGTTGGCCGATGATTTGTCGTGAATCCATTGTTCATGAACGGGTGGAAGTAGATTTCGATTCTCCAAACCCGCAATACATCACCAATTCAACAACCAATATTTACTGGGTTCCTCTCGGAGTTGTTGTCAACCTTCTTGCGTCGGTGCTGATACTGGGCTCCACGGTGGCCGTTTTTGAACGCTGGCGGCGGAGCGCTTCTCCGTGGCAATTCAACCTTCGCACCTTTTTGACGTTGGTCACCGTCATCGGCGTTTTGCTGGTCATGTACCAAAATGAGGCTTCAATCAGGTGGTGGCTGGCGGGCTTCGTCACTGACCCAATGGTCATTATGATGAGCGGACTTCGGCTGTATCCCTGGTATGTATACGTCCCAATAACTTTGGGGATTGCGTGCATGACGTTCACATTCTGCCGACTGGCCCTGTTCGTGGCGTCAAAGCTGTTTCGAGCAACCATCGGCAAGTTCAAGGTCCCCGGTACTCGAATGCGACCTGTAACGGCCTCGGCTCAAGAGATGCCCTGAGTTACCGCGGCGAGCCAACCAAGCAGCGCTTTGTCGACAAACAGAAGCTCGACGTCTGGCTGACGCGTATCTCGCTATCGGAATTGAAATAGCGAGCGGGGTGCGTCAGCTCCCCGGTGTTCACGGAGGTGGCGAGCGGCGGGAAACACCGTTCTCCCGTTCTCCCCCTTTTTCAAGGGGGAGTTAGAGGGGGTCAAAAGCGCGCCAGGAATATCGAATATCGAACACGGAATGATGAAAGCTGAAGGAAGAAGAACCTCCCCTAGCCTCTCCTTGTAAAGGAGGGGAACACCGCCCATTGAATCACCATGTCCAACAATTATCAAATCTTTCTTTCGGCGGTTTCCCCGGAGTTTGAATCCGCGCGCGACGAGGTAGCCAATGGCCTGCAGGCCAAGGGATTGGAAGTCAAGGTCCAGCGCAGTTTTCGGCAAGAGAACGACGCCGCGACCACGTTGGAAAAGCTGCACAACTACATCCGCGACTGCGACGCGGTGATTTGCATCGTGGGACGCTACAGTGGCAGCTATCCGCCGGACGAGGCTGACTTCCTACCCAAGCAGATGCTGCCCGAGGAACTCGATTGCGCCGGCTATACGCAATGGGAATTCCACTTTGCCCGGCACTACAAAAAACGGCTGTACATTTATTTCGCCGACGGCGATTGGCAGCCCGACAAACCGCCCGGTGCCGCGGACGATCCCGCTCACCAACAGGCGTTTGTCCAGCACATCAAGAAGCTGAACCTCGACCGGACGCATTTTAATAGCACGCACCAACTTTGCGCCGAGGTATTCAAAGTAGACTGGCCGCATTTCATTGCTCACAAGCCCAACAACCTGCCGTTCGCGTCGCTCGGCCCGTTGTTCAAGGGCCGCGAGCAGTTCCTCGAAGATCTGGACAAGGCGCTCAGCGACTCGGAGGGCACCGCCGCAATCACCACCAAGGCTCAAGCCGTCCACGGAATGGGCGGCGTCGGCAAAACACGAGCTGCGGTAGAATTCGCCTGGCGTTACGCCAGTTCCAGTCCTCCCCCTTACCAAGGGGGAGCTTGAGGGGGTTCCGAGAATCGCACCTACAACGCCCTATTATTCATCAACGCCGACAGCAGCGCCTCACTAACCACCGGCCTGGCATCGCTAACCGTTCCGCTCAAGCTTCAGCTTGAAGAAGCGCCGGACGACGTCCGTCAACAAGCGGTACTCGAGTGGCTACAAACCAACCCCGGCTGGCTACTCATCCTAGACAACGTCGATACCAAGGAAGCGGCCGACGCGGTCAAGCAACTCTTGCCCGCGCTGCGCGGCGGCCAAGTGCTAATCACTAGCCGCCTCAGCCAGTGGAGCGCCAGCGTAAAACAGCTCGACATGGACGTGCTCGATCTCGCCGCCGCGACCGCTTATCTAACCGAAGCCACTGCCAACCACCGCCGCACGACAAACGACGACGCCAAGACCGCCCAAGACATCGCCGAGGAACTGGGCCGCTTGGCGCTCGGCTTGGAACACGCCGCCGCCTACATCAACAACTTGGGCCTGACGTTTGCCGAGTATCTAAGCCAGTGGCAAGCCGGTGCCGAGGCAGTAATAGCCGAGTTCGATGCCGACCAGACCGATTACCCGCGAGAAATCCTGATCACTTGGAAACTAACCGCCGATCGCCTTTCCGAGGACGCCCGCCGGTTGCTCGATCTGCTCTGCTGCTTCGCCCCCGACCCGATCCCCGAACCTCTGCTGCAACAAGTGCCCGACGATTTCCCCGTCGCCCGCCCCAAGCAGGCCCTGGCCGAACTGGTCCGTTATTCGCTGGCCCGCCGCGACCAAGACGAACCGGCCTTCACGCTGCACCGCCTGGTCCAAACCACCACCCGCCATCATCTCCAGCAGCAAGGCGAAAACGACTGGTCCGACAACATCGCGGTGGCCCTTCGTTGGCTCGACGGCGCGTTTACCGGCGATCCCGACGATGTACGCACCTGGCCCCAACTCGATCCCCTCGCCACGCACGCGGTCTCCGTTTGCAACCACGCGGAAGAAGCCCAACTGGTCGGCCCCGAAGATCCCACGTCCGGGCTGCTGAACCAGGTCGGCGTGCTGTGGATGACCAAAGCCCGGCACGCCCAAGCCGAGCCGCTTTATCGCCGCGCGCTGGCCATCGACGAGCAGTCCTTCGGAAGCGAGCACCCCAACGTCGCGATTCGCCTCAACAACCTGGCTCAGTTGCTGCAGGCCACCAACCGGCTGGACGAGGCCGAGCCGCTGATGCGCCGCGCGCTGGTCATCGACGAGCAGTCCTTCGGAAGCGAGCACCCCAATGTCGCCCGTGACCTCAACAACCTGGCTCAGTTGCTGCAGGACACCAACCGGCTGGACGAGGCCGAGCCGCTGATCCGCCGCGCGCTGGCCATCGACGAGCAGTCCGTCGGCGGCGAGCACCCCAAGGTCGCCATAGACCTCAACAACCTGGCGCAGTTGCTGAAGGCCACCAACCGGCTGGACAAGGCCGAGCCGCTGATCCGCCGCGCGCTGGCCATCGACGAGCAGTCCTTCGGAAACGACCACCCCACCGTCGCCCGTGACCTCAACAACCTGGCTACGTTGCTGAAGGACACCAACCGGCTGGACGAGGCCGAGCCGCTGATGCGCGGCGCGCTGGCCATCTTCGTGGCGAGTTTGGGGGCCGATCATCCCAACTCGGCCACCGTGGCGAACAACTATCGCAGTTTGCTTCAAGACATGGATGTATCCAAAAACGATATCGACCAACGCATCGAGCAACTGATGCAAGAGCCGAATTGATCGGCACTCGCGCGGCTGACGGGTCCCGACGCGTGTAGCCCGAGGCCATGGCGAGGGTATCCGCATCCCGAAGGGATCTTAGCGATTAGCCGGTGGTCAGCGTAGCGCCACCCCCGGTTTGGTGGAAGCCAAGCATGCCGCATCCCCACGGGATGCCAGACCCTCCTGACATCCGGCTGGCATCCTTTC
>JAJDEH010000277.1 GCA_029259935.1 Planctomycetota bacterium | reverse complement strand
ACCAGTGTCGACGCCGATGATGTTGAAACTGCTAGCGGCGTCGATTCGGCCGAGCAGATCGACGAATTCCGCCCCGGCCTGGCCTCGGTTGCCCGCTATTATGGAGTTATGAAGTTTCAGTTCGTTAAAGGCAGCTAGATTATCAACTCCCCCACCATTATTGAACGCCTGGTTGTTCGTGACCGTGCTGCTGACGATTTTGGCACTGCGTTCATTGGAAATACCGCCGCCGCGACCGGTCGTAGCCGTGTTCCCACTGATCGTACTGTTCGATACTTCTAGTTGTCCTTGAGCCCGGATCGCACCGCCGTTCAACTGCGCCGTGTTCTCTACAAAGGTACTGCTGGAAATGTTTAGGTTACTGTGGCTTGAAATTGCACCTCCACTGTTGCTTGTGGCCCGATTCTGAGCAAACTCGGTGTTGAGTACGGACAACGATGACACGTTGAATATTGCACCGCCGCTATCGGCACTATTTTCGGAGAACTGCGAGCCTACGATTTTCAGCGATCCTTTATTGTAAATTGCCCCGCCATCGTCGAGCGATGCGTTGTGCTTGAAGTGAACGTCCTCGATCGTCAATGTCCCGTTGCCGTTGAAGATTGCACCTCCATTGGTAGCCATTCCATCCCTGAATGTTGCCCCGGCTATCGTCGCATTGACGCCATTGTCTACGATGATCATGCTGAAGCGATTACTGTCAGACAGTGTTCCACTGCGCCTAAGCGTCAACTGGTCAGGCCCCGGCCCCAGAAGCGCCACATCGTCGGTAAAGAATGGCAATGCACGTTTCAAGTTGATAGTGCCTCCAGCATGTCGAAATTCGATGATATCCGTACCATTGTCCGCATTGGCCCGTTCGATGGCCGTTCTGAGCGTCGTCTTACCAATGAGTGGAGCGTGACAAAGCGGATCCTGTAAGAACGGCAGGCAATCCGCGTGCGTGTCGACGACGATCTTCTGGACTTCAAATGCGCCAATGTCGATCCCGCTGCCTCCCGCCGCATTTGGCAAGCGGCCCACATCGACAACTCCACCCGAGAACGTTCCGAAGATCAGGTCCAAAAACTCGAAGTCAAGTCCGCGCTGATCGAACGCCCTCTGGCTGCCGCCGCCCTGGTCGATTGCCGGGCTGTCTGGAAGCAGCGAATGCGTTTTCGTTCGTCCGCCGTTATCAGCTAGCGGAGCGAGGCGCGCATCGAGAGGCATTGCCAGCGTACCGATTTGATTGCCGTTCACACCACCGGTGAGCCCCGTCAAACCCGCATCCACCCCAATCAAATTGAACGAACTTTCACTCTGCACCGGCGCGAAAATGTCGTCGTCAGGTTGTGATGGTTGTCCCGCGTTCCGATTTCCGGCGACGATCGTGTTGTGCAAAGTGATGGTGCCGGAACTTCCGAATTGACTTATTCCACCTCCCACTTGAGGAGCGCCCGTATTCGTGGCCGAATTGTCGGTAATCGTACTACTGGTCACGGTGATATCGCCGGAAAAAGCGATTCCGCCGCCCACGAACGCCGTATTGCCGCTCAAGGTGCTGTTATGTACGGAAACCGGGCCGGCTGCGTGCAGGCCACCTCCAATGCTTTCGCTCGTATTGGCTTCGATAAGGCTTGTTGTTATGGCAGTTGAAGAGGATGAGGTGGTATCGATTCCGCCGCCAAGTACCGCTGCCGCATTGTTTCGAATCGTCGTGTTGATGACCGACGCTTCACCGTCATTGTAGATGCCACCGCCGAACACTGATGCCTCATTGTTTTCGATCACACTATTGCGGACGGTCAGTTGTCCGTCGTTGTGGATGCCCCCGCCTGAGTCCGTATGGCCTCCAGAAATCGTGAGACCCGACAGTTCGACGCTGGTACCGGCATCGATTGTGAAGATGCCGAAGTTCGGTGCATTTGGGTCACGTTCGACTCTGACTCCAGATCCCTGGACCGAGACGTTGCGGCTTAGGTGCGGCAGCGCCGTGCCGAGAGTGATTTTTTTCGTGCTACCAAGGTTAAATGTAACTACGTTGTGGAAGTTCTCCGTATCCAGATTGATTTCCTGAATTGCGGCTCGGAGACTCGTTTGCAGGCCGGGCGTCGTCAAATCCGTGTCAGCAAGTCCGTCACCGGGATTTGCGTCGGCGGCATCAGAAACCGTGTTGACTTCGAATTTGCCCACGGCGCGTCGGAGTATGAGATCATTCAATGAACTAGCGTAATCGAATTCGAACCCGTTGATTGGCGCGCCATCGTTGCCCGCATTTGAAAACTCACCGCTCAACGATCCGGTTCCTTGATGATCGATGAGAGTGATCTTTTCGACTGTATTCGGCGTGTTGTTGAGAAATGACGTATCGATTTCCCCAGCGAGTCGAACTTTGTTTGCCGAGGGCAGCAAAGTGATTGAACTCTGGTGGCTGTCCAAAACAAGGTTGGATGAGGAGGCGAGCAGAAGTTCGTCTTGGACCGTCAGGTCTTTGCCGTTAGCCAGTTCGACCTGTCCGCCGCTCAGCAATCCGCCGATCTTAACGTTTTCCAGGACGAGGGTGGCGCCGCGATGATTTCGAATCGCGCCGTTAAGCGTCAAATTTTTAAGGTGTAGCGTCGCGCCGGAGTGAACCTCCAGTGCTTGCTCCAGGGTTGACGCGTCGATAACCGTGCTGGAAATCCCGTTACCTTGGATCCGTAGATCCCGATCGTGAATGTCCAGGTCGCCCGTGAATTCGTCCGGAAGACCAGCTAAGTTTTCTGTCAGTTGAAACGTCCCCGAACCCAACGAAATGACATTCGGCGTGCTGTTCGTGGCGTCATTGCCGTCGATTGTATTCGCCGATCGTATGGCGTTTCGCAGGCTTGCTCCTCCGTTATCGACCTTGGAATTCACGTTCAGACTAGGCGAGAACGACGCATCGATGATGAAAGGGGCCAACTGCTTTGCGTCGCCGTAAGAGATTCCAAAACTGTCGTCGAATAGCGGGATGTCAAAAATGGGGCCGGTCGAAAAGTCCTGCTTGAACAAGGGACCGGCCACGGCCGGCAGATTGAGGCCAAACGTGTCGCGCAGGACGTTCTTGATATCCGCGTCGAGTGCACCAAAGTCGGCGTCAATTCCCAGTCGCGCAATTTCGAGCGTTCCTTCAAGTACTCCCACTAATGCAAAACGGTTTTTGAATTCGACATCCACCACGATTTCCGGCGTCACGGTAACTTCGCCTTCACCGTCGGCAAAAATGGTCAGCGAGTCGCCTGGATTCACGCCATGAAGCAGCCTTGTCTGAACATAGCTGCCTCCTTGCATTACCCAAACCGGACGGTCAAAGGAGTAATTCAACCGTGCGTCCGGGACGGCGCTTCCCGTCTGATTTACAAACAGCTTCGGACCAGCCACGAACGAAATGGGCGTCACATCCAACGTCGCCGGACCCGCCGACAAGCTCCAGCGACCGCCGAGACCGGGCAAGATCGGAGTTAGAAACAAACCGAAATCAAATTCCGCGGTAGCCAGTTCGTTTTCCGGTGCATTAGCCGACGTGTCTGACAACTCGCCCGTCACCCTGTTTACGCTCGTGTCACTCAGACGTGTGGAAGGCAGAGTTTGCGTCAAGCGGCCGAGTTCCGTACCCACCGTGACACCCTTCTTGGTGATCCCAAAGCTCAGGGTTTCTTGGAGGCCGAGTCGGTCGTTGCTGGAGTTGTTGTCACCGTCGTCAAAGGGGCTGACACTGACGGTCATCGGCAGCGGCCCGATGGCGAAATTGAAGTCCGCCGAGACATCGGGAGTCAGCTCTTCGCCAAACACTCGAAGCGAATGGTCGAGGTTGCCATCGAGATCTAGGTCTTTGTTGAAATCCAGCCCGACGATCTCTTGTTCGATGTCGATCGCGTTTTCCGCGGAAATCACCAGGGGATCAAAACAGGTAATCAGGCACGCGTCGAGGCGGGCACTGCCACCGAATTCCAAATCCAGGCCGACGCTGGCTGACAATGACGGTTGAGCCGTACTGAGCGCACCCGACGTATAGCTCAGCGAATTCTGTACGACTACATTTCCCACCGAAGTGGGTTGAGTGAAATCGTGGTTGATCCTGGCACTGTGTTCCGAGGTGACACTTCCGGAATCAACTTGAAACGTCACGTCGAAGCCGGCCTTGCCGTGCAAATTGACCCCAGCTTGCAGCCCGTAAGTTCCCAAATCCACCCCGAAAATTGGGTCCCTGACGTTCGTTATTCCGCCCAATTGCTCGTTGAGATTGAACTCGGCACCGATGAACTCATCGTCCACGTTGACGAGCAGTGATTCTCCAATCCCAAATTGCGAAACGGTCGCGCTGAAATCCACCACGTCGGTTGCCAACAGCATGCGATTCTCCAACAACTCCAAATTGAGCCGCCGCTGGCCACGCCGCCGCTGGCCACGCCGCCGCCGGAATGCCTGCTGGCTAGATTCTCGTCTTGCACTGCCGCTCAGCCGACTCTTCAATGACATGATGGAATCTCCCGGTGGTTGACTTGAGCATGGGGAAGTTCCCGATACACGGGCTTGCCGTCATGCGGAGCCAGGCTTTTAGACACTGTGATTTTTTGGTCGATCATGGTGGTTTTGCTCGCCATCTTCGGTCTCCCAATTAGTTACACGCAAAACACTCGGGTACCCGGACACCAGGGCCAAAGGATCTTGTTGATGGTGTACTGATTTTGGGGCCTCTATTCTTGGCTTGCGGAAGACGCCTGGACCCCGCCAGCAATCTGAGAAAATTATTGCGTCGCCGCGTCCGTAAACGGCAAGGGCGAGAATTTTGTCCGCCTTGCCAAGGGGGCCACCGGGGGTTCTACAGCGGATTCTACAGCCCAACGAAATGCCGCCTGCGTCGGATCCTGGCGCGGCAAGAGTGCAAGTAAATTCCGAGGCAGAATCCAAAATAGGCTTAGTGAGGAGCTTGTCATCGTGGCGGGCGTCATAGTGGAATAACCACGAAAAGCGGCGAACCATCTACCCAAAAGGTCTGTTTTTTCTTTTGAACTAGCGTTTTGGAATCACCATGAGGCATCCGCGGGGGAACCTTCATCGCACATTCGTCTGAACCAGCGGCGTCAAATCACACCGTTTCCATGAACCAAGTTCACGAAATCAAATTGCAAGAATCGATCGAAAAAGCCGCGGAACAGGCTGGCCGAAAACACCACCTCCAACGTCGCGACAATGCAGAAGAAGATGACACCGCTGATCGTGCCACGGCGATCGCCTGAGTGCATAGACGCAACTTCCACCGAACCGCGTTGATCACCGGTCGGCAACTCCTCGCTCACTGGTCCCTGGGATCGGCTCAGCCAAGTTCTAAGCGACATGATGAGATCTCCTGTGGTTGGTGGGGGCATGGGGAAGTCCCCGATGAATTAGAGATATCGTTTGCCATCATCGAGTCTCCAATTAGTTACACGCAGACTGACGGGCTACCCGGACGCCTGCGTCGAAAAAAGTTTTGAAGGTGGCCGGGTCTCACGTCCGGTCTGGCAACGCGAAGTGCGTCTCGAACCCGCCAAGAATGGTTGCAAAATAGCCTATGGACACCGACGACGAAAAAAGTTGCCGCCGGCAACTTTCAAGAGGAAGACCTTTCCACTACCGAGAATGCCGCGCGGCAGGACAGAGGTCGCGGAGCCGACGGAGTTGCTGGGGCGATCGCGGGGCAGAGCCTCAAGCGAGAATTTCGCGTACCACTCGGCCATGCACGTCTGTTAACCGATGGTCGCGGCCGCCGTGCCGATAAGTCAGCCGCTCGTGGTCGATGCCAAGTTGGTGCAAGATCGTGGCATGAATGTCGTGGATTGTGAGCGGATGCTCGGCGACCGCCTCCCCGAAATCGTTGGTCGTACCAAACGTCATGCCGCCCCGAATGCCGCCCCCGGCAAGGAATATAGAGTAGCCGTTTACGTGATGGTCGCGGCCACAGGTCGCAGTGACTCGGGGTGTGTGCGGCGTGCGACCCATTTCGCCCGCCCACACCAGCAGCGTTTCTTCGAACAGTCCACGCTGTTTCAAATCGCGAATGAGCGCCGCCACGGATTGCTCGGTGATGCGGGCGTTCTTTTCGTGGTTCTGTTTGAGCTGGCCATGCTGGTCCCACGGCGAGTTGTTGCCGTCAAAGCTGGGGCAGGTGATTTCGACGAATCGCACTCCCGCTTCGACAAGCCGCCGGGCTCGCAGGGACTGGATGGCGTAGTAGTTTTGATGCTGGTCCTTCGAACCAACTCCATACATTGTCTGGATGTGAGCCGGCTCGCGGCCGATATCCGCCACTTCCGGCAGCAGCGTCTGCATGCGGAACGCGGTTTCGTAGTTGGTGATCGCCGCCTCGATCACGGCGGCGTCCGAGGATTGGCGGGCGAAGGCAGCGTCCTGCGCGGCCAGTACCGACAGCTTGCGGCGTTGCAACTTGGCCGTGTCGGCTGGAGCGATGTTGTCCACGGGCGTTCCCTTGGCTCGTACCATCGTTGCCTGGTGGCTGGCCGGCAGATACGAGCTGCCAAAATTCTCCATGCCTCCGTTGGGGACCCAGTCGTTGTTCAGGAGAACGTAGCCAGGCAAGTTGCGGTTCTCGGTGCCCAGGCCATGGGACACCCACGCGCCGAGACTCGGGTGTTGCCCGAGAACGCGACCCGTGTGCAGCAACAAGTTCTGTTGTCCGTGAAGTGGCTGCATTCCCACCATCGAACGGACCACGCAGATGTCATCGGCCACGGCGGCAATATGAGGAAAAAGGTCACTAACCCACAAGCCGCTCTCGCCCCGTTGGCGAAAGTTCCACGGGCTGCCGAGCCACACGCGGTTCCGGTCCGTATACAACGTGTTGGTTAGGTGAGCGCCAACTTTCTCGCCTTCATGCTGCTTAAGCATCGGTTTGGGATCGAATGTGTCCACATGGCTGGGGCCACCGTCCATGAAACAGAAGATCACGCTGCGGACCTTCGGTCGAAAATGGGGAGCAGGATTTCGGCTGGCCGTGTCCGCCTCGGCCTCGTCGGCCAGCAACCCGGCCAAGGCCAGCCCGCCGAAACCGGAGGCCGCGCGCCGAATGAAACGGCGTCGGTTAAAAGTTTGGCTTGTAGAGCCTGGTTGCTGAAACATGGTGGACCTTCCCAACAATCGAAAGAATCGAGCCGGTATGCTACGTTAGCCTCGCAAGACTGTTCGGACCCGCATCTACCTGTAGTGAATAAACTCTTGCAAATTGAACAGCGTATGCGCGGTATTTCGCCACACGCATTCGTCCGAAAGTACATCGCTGCCATTCGCGGACAGACTATGAACAAAAGACGTCCAGCGCGCGGATTCTTCCTTTGTCGGGAATCGACCTAACGCGCGCATGAATATGGCTTGGATTCTCGCTTCGACCGATTGGTTGCCATCCTTCACCAGCCGGCTTGCCCAATGTTGGGCCATCGCCAGAACGAAGGGATCGTTGAGCATTACCAAGGCTTGCGCGGGAACGTTCGTAATGTCGCGACGGCCGATTGGCAACTTGGGATCGGGCGCATTGAAATTCCGCAGAAACTTCGATCGGTCCATGATCGACACTTCGAGGTAGATCGACCGGCGCCCGTTTCCATCCAGGGGACCGGAGAACAGGCGTTTCTTCGCGTCTTCGACGTGGCGTCGCGGATTAATCGGACGGCCGAACAGCTTTTTATCAAGCCGGCCCGACGTAGCCAGCAGCGCATCGCGAATCGACTCGGCTTCCATCCGCCGGGTCGGGTAGTGATGCAGCCAACGGTTGTCGGGGTCCGTGGTCTCGGCCCGCGCCACGACCTTCCCCGATTGGCGAAACGTCCTGGTCAGCACCAGCCGCCGTATCAACTGCTTTGTGGACCAACCGTTGGCGATAAACTCGTGAGTTAGGTAATCCAGCAACTTAGGGTGCGAGGGCTGGTCTCCCAAATGGCCAAAGTCGTTCGGTGTTCGCACCAGACCGGTGCCGAAGACCCACTGCCAAACACGGTTAACGAACACTCGCGCCGCAATTCCGTGCCGTGGATCCACGAGGAATTCTGCAACCTGTAATCGCCCGCTGTGTGGAGCAACCGCGACGTTGTGCCAGTCGCCAAAGGCCGCGAGGAAATCGCGGGGGACTCGATCGCCACGGACGTTGATGTCGCCGCGAACATTCAGCGCATAGCTGACGGGTGCAATTCCGCGCTCATCCATGCTGTTGGCGGTGCGTGGAAACGGAATGGAAGCCTCGACCTGCCGATACTGATGAACCAGCCGGGCCAAATCGGAATTGTCCTTGAGCGACTTCGGAAGCAAGTCGTTGGCCAGCAGCCAGTTGACAAGCGCGACATCGTCACTGCCGGTTCCACGTGATTCGCAGTTCGTTACCGCCTGGGCCAGCCAGCGCCCGATCCGGTGCCAGGCTTCCCGGGCGCTGTTGGGAACGGGGCCATCGAACAGCCCGGCGAACCGTTGCAGATCGTCCGCCGGTGGTCCAGGCTGATCGTGCCCGACAATTCCCGTGATGCTAAACCAACTTCGCTTGTCGAATCCGTCGTCCTCAGCCGGAAGTGTCGTGGTTCCGGCCTTCGCCAAACCGGTTCGAGGAGGAAAGTTGGGATTGAGATCGCTGGTGGTGATTTCGTATGCCACCCGCTGAATGCCGTTGCTTTGCGCGATGTCGGCGAAGGTCCGCCACCGTGGCCGCGGCTGGCTGAGGAAGGCGACGGTTTCCGTTTGAAAGCCGTTGTCGGCCACCCGCAAGTAGCCGCTCCAATTGCCGCCCGCCAGGGCGACGCTGACAAACTTGCCGGGCAAAATGTGTTGGGGCGGCAGTCGCAACGCGCCCGCCAGTTTCGAGGAGAGCGCGTGAGTGTGAAACCCACGCGGCAAAAGTTGTTGCAACGCGTTTTCGCCTTCTAGAGCAATCAACGGTTCGCCGCCGGAAACGTAGCCGCTGCGCATGCCGTCGCCGTCCGTGGCCCAGCCTTTGGGAAACTCGGATCGATCGAAACTGACAAGCGTTTGAAATCGCCTTTGATTCGCTTCACGCCGCTCGCGCGCGGCATTCTTCCACTCAGCGGCCAATTTACTCCAGATTGTGCGAGCATCCGCGTCTGACTTGGCGGCGCGAAGCAGGATTGTCACGTGCCTGATGTCGCCGAGTGCCGGCTTGTCGGGCCGCGGCGCATCCGCAATGGGCGTCTCAATTCCCAATGCTTTGGACCAAGGACCGGTATTGTTGTTCGTCGCCCTGTTCGTCGCTCCGAACGAGTAAGCACTCCGGCCCCACGCGTCGGCAACCTCCGTGGGAAACGCTACGGCCCGTTTCGCCCAAGCCTTGCGAAGCTCGTCGTGGACCTGCGAACGAAGTTCTCGGAGTTCCGCGATCGCCGGGGTATTCCCGTGGGGTGCTTCGATCGATCGTGACGTCCAGCGAGGTGTCATGAATATTCCGGCCAACGCGTAGTAATCCGATTGCGAAATCGCGTCCAGCTTGTGATCGTGACATCTGGCACAAGCCACCGTCATGGCCAAGAATGCCTTGGAGAACGCGTCGATCTTGTTGTCGACCATCTCCTCTCGTACGCCGTTGATCGTCACGTTGTCTCCATGGCGATGCTCGCCCATATGGTAGAACATCGGTCCGATGAGACTTTCGTTGAGGCCGCTTTGTAAATCGATGCGTGGTGTCGCCAGCAAATCGCCGGCGATCTGTTCGCGGACAAGCTGGTGGAATCCGACATCTCGATTGAAGGCGCGAATCAAATAGTCGCGATACTCCCACGATCCCTTGGCTGGATTATCCCACTCGTAGCCGTAGGTGTCGGTGTAGCGCACGACATCCATCCAATGCCGTGCCATGCGCTCGCCAAAATGAGGCGACTTCAAGAAATCGTCCACGATCGCCGCCAGCGCCGCGTTTGGCTCTTTCGCGAATCGGTCCGCGAACGACTTGGACATATCCGGCGAGGGCGGCAATCCGGTGAGAACCTGAGACAGCCGGCGAACAAGTGTCAGCGCGTCGGCATCCGGAGCGGGGTGTAAATCACGACGGCGCAGCGCTGCAAGGACGAACTTATCAATCGGCTTGTCCGACCAGTTGTTGCCCTCAACCTCTGGCGGCGCGACGCGGGCCGTCGGCCGGAGACTCCACCAATCAAGCCGTCGACGAAACTCAGCTTGCCACGCCGCACTGCGATCCAATACTTTGGTAGTTCCACCACGCGGATCGGGTGCTCCCATGCGCACCCAAGTCGTCAAGTCGGCGATGATTTGTTCGGACAGACGCGGCCCACTGGGCGGCATGGCCGACACATCGCCATCATGCCGCACCGCGAGAATAAGTGGACTCTCATCCGGCTTTCCCGGCACAATCGCCGGCTGGCCCGATTCACCTCCCCGTTCCCAGCCAGCCTTCAAGTCGAGCCGCAGTTCACCTTTCCGACCGGTTGCCTTGCCGCCGTGACACTTGTAACAGTGCTCGTCCAATACTGGTCGGATCTTCTTCTCAAAAAACTCCAGCCCATCATCCGCCTCGGCCCGAGCGGCCGAAAAGAATACGATCAGCAAGAGATACGCGATTTGAGGAAGACGCTGCAAGGGAGGGTTCCACGTTGATCGGTTCACGTCGGTTCATGGACTCCACGAGTCAAGCACGTTCCGACCCGCGTCCGTGTGGTTCATGGCAATCGCATCTATTATCTTTGATCGATGGAGGCGCAGCAATGGCGGACACGTCGCCCTCGGTCCTGGACAATGCGCAACACTCGGCGGCCGACCCAAATATCCGACTTTGGGGAGATGACGGGCCGCATTGCATTGAATTCAGCGGGCCGCCTAGGTACATTCTCATCGATTGGCCTGAAACAACCGGCGACCATTTGAGTTGAGTGATTGGAACATGCCCCTTGTTGATGTGGAGTTGGATCCCAAGCCAACCGCTTTACCATCGCACGTCGTCTCCTTTCTGGAGGAAGCGGATCGGCGCATTGATCACTTTTTGGTGCACCAGATCGACGCTCCCGTGCCTGGTTTCGTCCCCAGCGATTTCCCATCGGTCTATCATGTACTCCATGCCCTTCGTGAGGCACAACTGGCACCGGGCGACCGGTTTTGCGAGTGGGGCAGCGGGTTTGGAGTCGTCGCTTCGCTGGCGGGGATCGTGGGCTTTGAAGCGTACGGAATCGAAATCAACGAAGAACTGCATGCGGCCAGCGAGGAACTGGCGGAGGATTTCGATGTCGCCGTCGAATTTGCTCACGGCAGTTTCCTGCCTGAAGGCGCCGACCAGGAGTTCACCGAAACGCTCAGCGAAGTCAACTGGCTGGAGACAATCGGCGAGAGCGGCTACGACTTGTTGGAATTAGATCCCGACGATTTTGACGTCATTTATGCCTTTCCTTGGCCTGGCGAACAGCACATCATCGCCAACCTATTCGAGCGCTATGCCGCCGTGGGAGCCCTGCTGATCACCTACCAAGAACAAGGCGAAATTTTCATCCGCCGAAAAACTTCGCGGCGTAAATAGCTTCGCCCTCTTAAGCTGGTACACTCGCTGATTGCGTTGCTTGATGGTCGAAAGATGTTGCAGTCGAGCCAAGTTCAGCGACCAGCGGAAGCGAGTTTTCCATTCCGAGCGATAGCTCGTATTGGTCTGAGGCACTGCCTCATTAGAATAGGGAATCGTGACGCGAACCTCCCACTGAAGAGTGTGTCGTACTGGCGGCCGAGAAAACTTACCGATTGGATCCGGAACATGATCGCGATTATTGACTACCAAATGGGGAATCTGCGCAGCGTCCAAAAGGGGTTCGAGAAAGTCGGCCATCAAGCAACGATCACCAGTGACGCTGCCGAACTATCGCGGGCCGACAAGATCGTGCTACCGGGCGTGGGCGCGTTCGCGGACGCGATTGCCGAGCTTCGACGGCGAGATCTCGTTGGTCCGATTGGCGACGCCATTGCGGCGGGCAAGCCGTTCCTCGGTATCTGTTTGGGACTGCAACTGTTATTCGACGTCGGCTACGAAGACGGCGAACACGAAGGACTGGGGATCGTGGCGGGCGACGTGCGTCGATTCCAAGTGCCGGCCGAGTACAAAGTACCGCATATGGGATGGAACCAAGCGATCTTCCGGCATCGCCCTCCTATCTTCGAGGGCATCGAAGACGGCGATCATTTTTACTTCGTCCATTCCTACTATGTAGTTCCCAAGGATCCCACCGTAACCGCCATCGAAGCGGAGTACCCACAACCTTTTTGTGCCGCGATTTGGCGAGACAACCTGTTCGCCACCCAATTTCATCCAGAGAAGAGTCAAGCAAACGGCTTGCGCGTTCTGAAAAATTTTGCCGAGCTACCGACGCAGTAATACGATCGACGCTTCGATGGTGACTCGTCGGAAGTTGCCCTCCTTGAAGAGGAGGGGAATCCGGTTCTCCCCCTTGCCAAGGGGGAGTTAGAGGGGGTCCCTCATCTCGATCATTTTGTCCTCACCTCATACACGGTCTTCCATGCATGCGGCTTGGCTGGCCAGATAAAATGCCACGGATCGTCAATACTGGCCGACCAGGCGCGATCTTTGTTATGAACCAACAGGCCGCCGGCAAAGTAGTTATGTGGGGCGTCGACCGTCAGGTCGAAGACGGGCACGGTTCCATCAATCATCTTGATTGGCGGCGTCGAAATTTGACCGCGGTGGAACGACCGCATCGTGGCGCGTTCCGTTAATTCCGCGGCCAACCGCCAGCCACCGGTTGTGAAAACTGGATGGTTGCCGGTAATCCGCAGTCGATCGCCAATGAGCAAATGCCGCTGCGCGATTCCGCCGCGAATCGTCCGAACCTTGGTCGGCACATTCAGCTTGTTCTCGATGTCGTAGGACCACACAACATCACCCGACCGCAGCGATTCGATTGCTCGCTCGCCTTCGGGCGTGGCGATGAGTGTGCTTGAGCCACGCAGGTCGAGACACTTCGATAATAAACACCCGCCAACTCACCTCCTCGGGTCACTTTCACGCGAACCAATTCATATCCCCAACGCCGTTCGGAAAACTTCGTGTTGAAATCCAGTAGACGCCGTCCAGACACATCTTCGTGAATTAGACCCGGCACGTAGCCCGATTCGGTCCACCCCGGTTTTTCGGCGAGCTTCGCTTTGGGCAGGTGTTTAGCAATCTCACGACGAGCAACTTCGAATGCCGACTTGCTCAGTTGCACCTGGGGATCAACGGCAATTGCAATTTTTCCGGTATGGAATTGTGCATCGTTCAGTGCCCCGGAAATTTGAAACTTATATCGGCCCGGCCTCTTCAGGTCTGGAGCGGTGTCGCCGTGCCACTTGCCGCTCATCTCGCCAAATGGGAACGAGACATGAATGCCTTGGTTGTCCAGAGCCAGGATTAATGTCGCTTGGCGAAACAGAGGATGCAGTCCGCGCCAGTATTCATGTCGGCGGTCGATTAGTTTGGCGGTAAGTTCTCGCGTGACGCCATCCGGCGATTCAATGATGAACTTGGAACCGGTCAGCGTTTTGGCCAAGTCGACGTCTGGACCCTGCACTCCCCCATGATGCTCTAGCGGGCCGTCCGGTCGGCTCCAATTAATTGCCACGCGCCAAGCATCGTGCGGAGCAATTTTTCGCATGAGCGGCCGCACACGCATGACCAATTGCTCGTCACTCGTCTTGGAGAGATCCACAAAGGGTTCTCTCATGCCGCCTGGGCCCTCGGCCGCGAGTACTTGCCCAGACAGGATGAAGGGGATCAGACTCAGTATTTGGCAAAGTGTTTTCATCATGCTTCCCTGGCAGGTTTTTGACTGGAATTAGTTGACGCTTCCGTCACCAAGATGGTTCCCTCCGAACGGTGATAGGAAGGCCAGCGGTTTATTTCGACAGTCGTTTTGACTAAACTCCGATCAAAGTCCGACACTGGCCACCGGTCGGACCTTGGGACCCGTCATTTACGTGGTAAAAAAAGGAAACCGCCAAAGCTCCCTCACGTCGACAGAATTTGAATCACGTTACAACTGGAAGAACGATCCAAGCAAGGTCTGGTTTCGCGCCGATTAGCGATTCCTTGAATCGTTAGCCAGTGTCGCGGACTTCATGGACTTGCTGCATCCAAAAGTCCACTCTTTCCCTAGCTTTCGGCCTGATATAGATTAGACGAACCACATGTGAGACCAGATGTCGGCCACTGCTCGTGAGGATAGACATGACGACGGAAACACTGGTGTGGATTCTGATTCCAGCCAACATCCCGATTTACCTTTTTCTGGGTTGGGTCGTATTCGATGACGCCCGCAACGCTTCGCACAATTTTGTGGAAACGTTGGTTGCGATCGGCAAGGCGATTCTTATTCCGCGGATCATCCGCATTGTCATGGGAGACGATTCGGACGCCACGGGATCAATGTTCAACATCGTCATCTTTCTCGGCGCATGCATCGCCGCCGTGGCTGGCGAATACTACTTGATCACGCGCGTGCTTTATCCAACTTCGTTTCTGGATCTCAATCAACTCTGATGGATCGAAAGTAATTCTGGCGCGAACGTGTGCATCGGCATCCCACGTCTTGGCCGTTCTGTTTTCACATCGATGCTCCAGTCCGCTCGCTATCGGATGAACATCGACCAAACGGTCCAGATCAAAATTCCGCCACCCTGGGCGATATAAGTGGCGACCCCCAGCCAGTGCAGCCAATCACGCCGCTCGCCCCGAGTCCACTCGATCACGATCAGCACGACAACCCAAAGGCGGATCAGAATGGAGGTCCAATGCAATGCCCAATACAAAACCCAAAATATCTGAACTGCACTCTGAAGGGCGAGCCAACCGGCCAGTACTCCGAACACTAACTTCCAACGGAGTTGGCTCGATTTCCACACGGCAATTGCATACGCTGCGGCCCCGACCAGAGAAATGAATGCCTGAAACCAGGAAGCTAATGAACTGAAGATGCCGTCGACGCTGGAGAGTGCGAAGAGTGCATATATTGGCAAGTGGACGACGGTCAATCCAGCTGGCACGAGAAGCAGCCAATGTCCCGGTTGACGCGCCAACGGCGGACCGGCTTTCAGTCGCCAAACCAAGAGTACGATTCCGCCTGCCAACACCGCGCCGTTGATGACTCCATGATAAACGCTCCACGTCTGCTGCAGAGCAACATACTGTTCCGGCGTGGTGTTCATCGAGAGAATCACGCGCATCAATGCCATGTAGAGGGCACTGCAAAACGTCCATAGCATCAAATGAAAGATGCTGAGGGACGGAACGAGCGCGGCCGCCGGCGGCGATTTGCCCTCGACTTTGGCTATCCCGGTCGGCTTGCCCTGCCAGTTTGGTTCCATGTTCAATCAACCTGGTTCATTAGTCCATCGACTCGCCTGATTCAACACAACACTTCCGTACAACGACATGGCCATCATGATCACCCTCCCAATTACCTCTCGGTTCATGTCCTGAAATTAGTTTACGCGTCATTGTGTTCTCGGTCTGTAACAGTTCTCATAGGCTCATCACCTGGCTCCGCCAACAATGGAGATCAGGCTACAGCCAGTCCGTTCGCACTCGTCCCAACCAAAGCGGGGCAGCCGCCACCTTGTAACATACGCGGATGCCCTGCACCGCGCCGCTCGGCGACCAAATACCACATCCTGGCCAGGTTACTAACAGCTTGTGATAAATACCTTTGCGCGACATCGAGACTTGCCTTCTCCTCATTCAATCGCCCGGCGCGTACTGGGAAAACGCTTGCAATTGTGCAAGCGCTGAAGCGCAGCAGCACACGGGAGATGGCCAACCTCCGTCGTGGCCATATCCATTCCAAGCCAACCCAACTGATGCCCGGGTGTTGTCACGAACACCAAGAACACTGCCACCTACTTACATTTTAGCGAATTCCGGCAATCCCGGCATACATTTTTTTTTCACGCGGGCAAGCTTTGAATCGGCGAAGAACCTGAAACGTGACGCCCTGCATTCTTGGTCGATTGAGCCGCTGCATGCGATACAAATCAGCACTCGCGATCACCGCAAAAAAAGGAAGGCCGCCCTGTGGTCTCCCTTGCAAGAGGCACAAAGATTCGGCCCAAATTACACGACGCAATTGGTTTTTCGACAAACGGGTAAGCGTTTTCAAATTGCGAGGTTGAGATCTTATAGTTGGCGGAAATCAATCTGGGCGCCAAGCGCGGGGCTCGGTTCGTTGGTCATGGATTTTAGTTTCTCAAGAGTTGCCCGGCATTTTTTAGCGCTGTCGCTTACCCAGTAGGACGCCTCTTCGGCTGTCGCGTGGGCCCGTTCGCTGGCTCGTTCGGCGTCGCCCGCTCTTGCGGCTCCGGCGCAAATGGCGGTCATGGCGGCCACCTGGGGGACGGAAAGAGCGGCCCGATAGGCGTCCCCGGGCGCGGCGGCGATGTTATTGTTCGCGAAGGCCGCGTTGCGCGCCGCGCTGTCAAATTGTTCTTCATCCGGCTGGCGAGCGCCGGCGGCAAACTCCCGGGCCAACGAGATGGCACCATGAACGGCTGCTTTGTCCTCGCCCGAATGGGAGGCGAACCGCGGGTGAATTCGATCGGCCGCTTTGACGGCATATGCTACAACCGCGCGCAAGGAAAGCTGGCTGATTTCTTCAATCGTTGGGTGTTGGTCGTCAGACATGAATTGCTCCTGATGTTAGATGGATTTTCGTAATTGGATATTCGATTTGGGTTTAGGCTCCGCATCATTCGAAGTCCGGGATTTCGATTTTGAGATTGGTCTTTTTGCCCTTTGGTTTCGGCGGGATCTTGGTGAAAAACACGGCGGCAATTCCAAACGCCGTGGCCAATGCCGTGAAAATCAGCGGGGACAGCCGGAAGTCGGGATCGAATGTGATGGTGAGAAGGTATTCGAAGCCCGTCTTGTTCGTCGAGACACTCGTGATCGACCAGCCGCCCCCGGCGGGCTTGTACCAACCCGGAGCGAAGGCGTAGATGGCCGCGTATGCCAAGGGAACGAGCCAAACGAAGATGACACGGTACTTTGAACCCTTCAATGTCAGGCGATTTCCAAAGAATACGGCAACGACCAAGATGACAGCGCAACCAAGCATCAGCGCCACGAAGATAAACACCATCGATCCAGGATTCAGCCAGCTAAATCCGCCCCATTCACGCCAGTTTCCGGCAACGTGGACGGCGGCGAAGAGAAACGTGCAGCAGGAAAGCACCCCGAAAACGATGGCGAAGATGGATGGCGGATCGACGTTCACTTTTCCTTCCGCGTCGCTGCCGGGCGACGGCGGTCGGATTTCCAGAAGCTCATTCAGTTCTTCATTCACGGCATGTCACCTTTGTTTTGCATTCCGCACTGTTTCGCATACAGCACGGAGAAAAATAAAATCATCGGGATGGATGTGATAAATATCCGCACCAGCGAAACAACATCGAATAGAAGCCTGTAATCCTGAGTCGGAGAAGAAAATACGTTGATGGCCCAGGTGGTTAGCGCAATCAGTGAATTTACACAGATGCAGATCAGCAAGATGATCGTGGCGGTTTTAAGTGACATCAAACTCCCCTTCCCTGCCCAACCGGCGCTCCGGCCGGGCGGCTAGTAGTAACTGGACCACGTTGGCGTTGGCACGCTATTTGGTTCTGACTTTCACCGGTCTTCCGTTGCCGATTTGAATCGTTGCGCCGTCGAGCGATGCGGCGGTTGGAATGGCGATCAGGCACCCGACATTCGTGGGCTTGCTACTTTCCAACAGCGCGGTGAAGCTGTTTTCCCCTCGGAAGGCGGTGCGGTAGCCAGCGCACCAAGGCGGCTTCGTTTGGCCGCCGGCGGATGTTAGACCGCGGCCGGCGGCAACGAGCGCTTGATCGTAACGACCGGTGATCCACAAAGGAGAGAGCTTGCGACCGTCGGCCAGAACGAGCTTCACGGCCGCCATGTCGAACATGCGATACTCACCGGTGTAACCGTATTCGGCGCGTTTCTCCTTGGTTTCCAAACCCAGCAGCATAAGCTTGCCGAAAATCGGAATCTTTTTGGCAATCGGCTTGCGGCATTCGATAAGTTTCTCGAAACACTCGGGGTCGGACTTTAAAGCGGTAAGAGAGAACTCGACGACGATCAGTCGATGTTTTTCAGGTGCCTTAATACCCAATGTCCCGGCTCCGGTGATCTCTTCGTAGTAGTAGTTGGGTGGGTCGGAGTCCTTGAGGCCGCAGATGTTTTCGGATTCCTTGAGTGCCGCCTTTTCCAATGACCAGAATTCGTCGCCAGCAGGAATTTGATCCGCCCGGTTTCCTGCTGGTTTTGATTTGTTAGCTGCTTTCGGTTCTGTCTCGTTAGCCCCGCTGGATTCCGCGGATGGAGTCGCGACGTGTGGAGTGTCGTCGCTGGCTCCACATCCTCCTGGCAGGCAAAGAACGCAGATCGCGACGATCAACCATTTTGACAAGGCGTTAGCATGTACCATTGTGTACTCCCGTTGTTAGCATTTTGTAAAAACAACCAAGTTGGACCGTGGCGGAACAACCTCAATAACCGCAATGAATGTGCGAGTGTCCGCTTGACTACGGAACAAGTTTCTCGTCGTAGCGGTAATCGGCGTGCAGGATTCCGCTGGGGGATGCGAACTTGCTGATTCGGTTGTCTTCGCTCAGCAGTTCGCCCCCGAAATCGGCCAGGCGTTTGTCGACTTCCATGTCGAGGATGATCGGCGAGCGAATCATGGGATTGGTGTCAAGAAAACTGCCCGGCTGAATGCTCATGCTGAGATGAACCTGGTCGTCGTCATTGCGTGTAATGATCGCGCGCAGGCCGTCGTGATGGTCGAACACGTGCCGACGATCTTGCGCCGGATTGTACGTCAGTTGATCCATGGTGACTTCGATGGCCTCCTTCAATCGCGACCGAAGGACGTCGGTCGATTGAGCTTCAAAGCGTAGTGCGTTACCCATGCGTTGCTATCCTCTTTTTGGAGTTGGAGAAACTGTCAAAGATGATCCAGCCATCGGGTCACTACCGGGGGCCGGCTAGTATTCCATCGCAGCTTGGTTTTCGGCTGGGTGGCTGGGGTCGAACAACGTGAGCCCCCAGCGCGAATCCTGGGGGCTCGCTTCGCTCGACCCCAGCCACCCGAAAAAAAGTCTGAATCAACTCCGAGATCGCTGACTTGGAAACCCATTCCACCGGCGTCTTGGTCTTTTTGAATCATCTCTTCGAGCAGTTTTTTCGTGGCTCGGCCTAGCGGTACGTTGGGGACATGAAAAATGGCCATACTGTTTCTCCATTGCCAAGAAAAGTGAAGTGAACTGAGGACTGGCAGCCGTTCTTGTCACACGACAATGTCGACATCCGCGGCGCAAGACCCGCACTTCGTGTGTAGATTGACGCGGGTGGGCGAATCGCGAGTGCCCTTGGACGTTGCTTCCAGGGCAGTTGCGCCACAGGACGGACACTTTTGCGATCGCACGATCGTCTTGTCCTCCGGCTTTGGCATGGCGCCCCGAATGTCGCGCATCGGGTCGGGGTCCGCCGCAAGCTGTTTGGATTGGGCGGGATCGGAAAGAGTGATTTCGTGAACGCTCATCCGTACCTCCTAAAAATGAGGATTTCGATGCCGGGCATGGATGCCGTTGAAAGCCCTTCAAATTCGGCTCTATCCTGTTACCCCTGCCAAATCGGATTCCTAACTCAATTTTTCAAGAATTCTCGAACTCCGAATTCCGCGGTTGTTTCAACGGAAACTGCCTTCTGCGATAATTGAGAGCGAGCCCGTATCGAAGGAACCGCTGCCCGTGGCCGTAAGTGACGCCGACGCAACGAAAAGCACGCTGTTCGGACGCCTGCGTGACGAGGCCAACGAGCAAGCTTGGGCCGAGTTCGTGCAGCGTTATGGCCCCAAGATCTTTCGCTGGTGCGTGCAAGAGGGCGCTTCGGCCGCCGACGCGGAAGAGATCATGCAACGCCTGTTCGTGCGACTGCACCGCACGCTGCAAACCTTCGAATACGACCGGACCAAGGGCAGTTTTCGAGCCTGGTTGCGACGTGTGACCGTCAACGCCTGGAAAGACATGGCGGGCGAAATCGACAAGCACCGCGGAATGGGCGGCAGCCGCGATCCGTTGGAGGGTATCGTTGCCAAGCCGCCACCGTCGTTCGACGACGTTTTCGATAGCGACATCGTCGACCTGGCCAAGGCCCACGTCCAGCAGCAGGTGTCGCAGCGTGATTGGGGAATCTTCTTGCGGTGCTGCCAAGACGAACAGTCGACCAAGGAGATTGCCGGCGAAACCGGCATCACGGTCGCCGCCGCCTACATGGTTGTCTATCGCGTCAAGAACCACCTAAAGCAGGCGATCCGCCTGCTGGAAGGCAACGAGGCGTGAACACCATGCATGGCTGCCCCAGTCTTGGACAGTTGCAGTTGCTGTTGGTGAACGAGATACCGGACCAAGAGCGCGCCAACATCGATGCTCACATCCAGTCGTGCCGCGATTGCGAAAAGACGCTGGAGCGGTTGGTCCACGTCACCGACCTGGATATCCGCACCGCTGAAACGCTCGCAAAAACAGATCCGCCCACCGATGAGGACGAAGTTCGTTTCCTTCAGCGCCTACGTGGGAACCCGCCTTCCGTGGATGCCTCGCCAGACGATGGCCAGACCAATCCTCATACGACGCTCCCCGTCGATGGGCCAAACTTTCGAGGCAAGCGGTTCCAAATTCTTCGCCCGCTCGCCAGCGGAGGGCTCGGAGTTGTTTCCGTGGCCCACGATCACGAACTAAACCGCGAAGTCGCGCTCAAGGAAATCAAGAAAAAGTACGCCGACCAGCAACAATGTCGCGAACGCTTTCTGCTCGAAGCCGAAGTTACGGGCCGCCTGGAACATCCGGGCGTCGCGCCCGTCTACGCCCTGCACCACGACGAAAACGGGCGGCCGTTCTACGCGATGCGATTGATTCGCGGCCCGACGCTTGAACGAGAGATTGAAGACTATCACAAAATGGCGAAGTCCGTTAGCGCGGCCAGCCAGCGCGGCCTCGCGCTTCGCAAACTGCTGGGTCATTTCGTCGACGTGTGCAACACCATCGAGTACGCGCATAGCCGCGGAGTGCTGCACCGCGACCTGAAACCGCAAAACGTAATCGTCGGTCCTTATGGCGAAACGCTGGTACTCGACTGGGGACTCGCCAAAACGCAAGCGGCGGAAACAACCGCGACGGACCAGTCGACACTGAAACCCGTGTCGTCGGAAAACCGAAAGAACACCTTGCAAGGTTCTTTGATCGGCACCGTCGGTTATATGAGCCCCGAACAGGCCGAGGGAAAGCTGGCCGAAATTAACGCGACCAGCGACGTCTACAGCTTGGGGGCCACGCTGTACCATTTGCTCGCCGGAAGATGCCGGCAAACGGGCGAAGATACCGCGGAGATTCTGGAAAGAGTTCGGCACGGCGACTTTCCCTCGGTACGCGAAGTCAAGGCGGACGTGCCCCAGCCCTTGGAAGCCGTCTGCCAAAAGGCCCTGGAGGTGGACTCCGCGAATCGCTATCCCTCGGCGCGGGCCTTGGCCGACGATGTGGAACAATGGCTGGCGGGCGAGCCGGTTTCCGCCTGGCGTGAACCGCTGCCCATCCGCGCCTCGCGGTGGCTCAGACGGCGCAAGACGATCGTGTCGGCGGTGGCGGCCGCCCTGTTGGTGTCGATCGTTGGCGCGACATTCGCCGTGGCATCTTGGAATCTCCGTCGCGGCCAGACGAATCAGCAGGTGAACGACGCTCTGGCGAAAGCCGGTGAATTGCAGGCCATCGCGACCGAAGCCGACCCGGCCGACGCTGGCCCCTGGCAGGCCGCTCTGCGGATGGCCCAGCAAGCGGCAGAAATCGCCGCGAATGGACCGGTCGATGCGCGGCTGAAATCGCGAGCCCAAGGCCAAGTCGTCGAACTCGAGCAAGCGGTCGCCGATCACCAGTTATTGCAGGCGTTTGACCAACTGCGGATGCGCGACGATTCGATGAAATTGGCGGCAGACGAGTACGCGGCGGTGTTTGGCACCTACGGCTTGCACGTCGACGGCACGCCCGTGGCCGCGGCCGC
>JAJDEH010000276.1 GCA_029259935.1 Planctomycetota bacterium | reverse complement strand
GGCACATTTGGTGTACCGCCGTCGCGTTGATCCCAACGACGCGGACGACTTGGTGCAAGGCTTCATCGAAAACAAAGTGCTCGAGCGAAATCTTTTGGGCAGCGCCGACCAAGACCGGGGGCGATTTCGCGGTCTGTTGGTAACGGCGTTGGACAACTACGCCACCAATGTTCACCAGCGGGGTTCTGCCAAGAAACGTTCGGCCGATCGCGCGGTCCGAGTGGATCCCAAGGACGGCGAACGGTGGGCGGCCGCCGATTGCCCACCTGACAAGGTCTTTGACGTCGCCTGGGCGCGCCAAGTACTCGAACAGGCCGTCGACCGGATGCGGGAGGAATGTCAATCGACCAGCAGGGAGGATCTGTGGGGTGTGTTTGAAGGGCGCATCCTGGCCCCGATGCGGGATGGAGCCGACGAAATGAGCTATGACGCATTAGTGCGGCAATTCGGTTTTCGCTCGCCCGCGCAGGCCTCGAATGCCCTCATTACCGCCAAGCGAATGTTCGCCCGCTTGTTGAAGGAGGTCATCGGCCAATATGCCGTTGACCAGTCCGACCTGGAAAGCGAAATTCGCGAACTGGGCCGTTGTCTGGCTTACGGTACTTAGCTGATTATTTTGCCAACGGAGACTCATCTGGTGAGCCAACAAGAACCAACGCCACGTGCAAACTCGATGTGGGCCGAGTTATTCAATCTGGAGGCCGATCCAGGAGAACTTTGGCATGAACCGGAATTTGCATCCGTCTTTCGCCATCAATTGCAAACAAGATTGGACGATGATCTAAAAACCTTCGATCCTGAAAAGACGGCGACGCTGTTGAACGTTGATCCGCAAACCGAGAGTGTACCGCATACGTTTGGCGAATTGATCGCCCATCCCCGTCCGTCGTTGGAATTGTTGGACGTGATGAAGGATTTCGCCAAGCAGCAAGGTGCCGAACAGGACGGCCAACTGCCGGTTGAAGTCTCGAAAGTTCTGTATCTTTGCGCAATCAGCGCCGCGCTGGTGCGACGCGGTGCCAGAATCACTCAGATGAGTGACGATTCGCTTAAGCAAAGACTCGCGTGGGCAGCCGAGCGCGAATGGCTGGAGGGTCCTACCCGAGAACTGCTAAGCGCAGCCGTGGACCTGCTGTAGTATGTGCAAGCTGGCCACATTCCCGGCCCGTCCGTCGAAGCGACTCAATTCTTACGGTCCATGTGGCCGATACCTTGAAACATGTAGGTATTTGTGGCGTATGGCGGGCAGTTTCGAGGGAAAGAGGCGTGCTATGAAAGCAGTAATGTGGATGCATCTGGTGGCAATGCTGGTGATCTTGAGTTCGCTGGGCTGTGGTGTGAGTACCGTGGTTCAAGAGCAGCAGGTCGCGACAACTCCGAGCTCTTTCCTACTCGAACAAGAGCCGGCCGGTGCGGTGTCCGTCATCGAGGCGCGAGACTACTTGGAAAATCAAGACCGCATCGTACTCGTGGGACGGATCAGCGCGGGCGACATTGATCCTTGGGAAGTGGGACGCGCGGCCTTCTTCGTGTCCGATCACAATGCGATCGAACACGATCACGGCGACGGCCATGAGAATTGTCCATTTTGCAAAGGTGCCAAGTCGGTTACCGACTCATTGGCCATCATTCAATTTGTTGATGACGACGGAAGCGTTGTGCCAACGGATGCCCGCGAATTGCTGGGCGTCAAGCAAGATCAATTGATTGTCGTTTCCGGCCGCGGCGAAGTGGACGACCTTGGCAACGTGGTGATTACCGCCGACGGCATCCATCTCAAGGAATGAGCCGATCCTCGGACTTGCAATGGGTCGGCGGTCAACCGATCTGTTCTCCCGTTGCCAAAAGACTTGTATTCAACGGCTCCGTTCTCCACATTGCTATAGGGTTGGAATCTAACGGCTCAGTTCTCCCCCTTGCCAAGCGGGAGTTAGAGGGGGTCGATTGAGCACCCCCCATTCTTGCGTTTTCGTCCCGCACCTCCCAGAATAGTGTCCCACCTCGCGCCGCCAGGCGCAAGTTTTGCAACTTGGACCATCGCTGGGAGATTTGACCGTGAGACGAAGAATTCGCTCGTACCTGCTTGCATGTTTGCTCGTGATCGTGCCTGGGTTGGCCTTGCGGCTTGATGCAGCCGACGATTACCAACTCGGCCCCGACGCCAGGGTGCAAGAGGGAGTTCCTCAAGGCGAAATCATCCAAGGAGTTTGGGAGAGCAAGAAGGTATATCCGGGCACCCGTCGTGATTATTGGCTTTACGTACCCGCCCAGTACGACGGTAAATCGCCAGCCTGCGTGATGGTGTTTCAGGATGGCCGGGGCTACGTCGACCGCAAGGGTCCCACGCCCGTTCCCACGGTCTTTGATAACCTGATTCACAAGGGCGAGATGCCGGTGACGATCGGCATTTTTCTACAACCGGGCGTGATTCCACCCTCGAAGAAAGGGCAACAACCGAGACGCAACCGCAGCTTCGAGTATGACACGCTGAGCGACCAATACGCGCGTTTCCTGGTCGAGGAGATTTTTCCGTTTGTCGACAAGAAGTACAACTTGACCGACGACCCCGATGGGCGGGCGATCTGCGGAATTAGTTCCGGCGGCATCTGTGCTTGGACGGTTGCTTGGGAGCGGCCTGATTATTTCCGCAAAGTGCTAAGCCACGTCGGTAGCTTCACGAACATCCGTGGCGGCCATGTTTATCCAGCTCTAATTCGCAAGACCGAGCGAAAGCCGATTCGCGTGTTTCTGCAAGATGGATCGAATGACCTCGACAACTTGCACGGAAGCTGGCCTCTGTCCAATCAACAGATGGCGGCCGCCCTCAAATTCTCGGGATACGATTACAAGTTCGTCTTTGGCGACGGCGGACATAATCGCAAACATGGCGGAGCGCTGCTCCCCGAATCATTGCGCTGGCTATGGCGCGATTACAAGGCAAAGTAGCCGCCGATTTCCGATTCGCCGCTTTCATTAACGACTCTTCCCTTCAATCGACCAAGGCTCTGCCCATGTTTCGCCACTCGTTCATTCCGGCTCTTTGCATTTTGTTTGTGGGTCCGGCGGTCGCTCAAGATATGCCGTTGTCGCAGGTTCTGGTGGATGGTGAAGATTGGCAGCTCGTTTCCGAAGGACACAAATTCACCGAAGGTCCCGCCACGGATGCCAAGGGAAACGTCTATTTTACCGATGTTCCGGAAAGCAAGATCTTCAAAATCAATCAAGCGGGCGAGGTGTCTCTGTTCGCCAAGGACACGGCGCACACCAATGGCTTGATGTTCGGTGCCGACGGCCGATTGTACGGCTGTCGCAACGGAGACAAACAAATTGTGGCCTATCGTTCGGACGGCAACTTCGATGTGATCGCCAGCGGTGTCAGCAGCAACGATTTGGTCGTCGCATCGGATGGTGGGATCTACTTCACCGACCCGCCGAACAAGCAGGTATGGCACGTCGGCCCAAACGGAAAGAAACGCCAAGTGGCCAGCGGCTATGCGCCGAACGGCATTATCCTTTGGCCGCGCGAGGGCACGTTGGTGGTGACCGACAGCGGAGGACCGCACTTGTGGACCTATCGTACCGAGTCCGACGGCGAGCTGACTCACGGCGATCGCTACTATCAGCCGCTGGTGACACAGCCAGGCCGACGGAGCCCCGGTTCAGACGGCATGACGGTTGACAACGATGGGCGGTTGTATTTGGCGTCGTACGTGGGACTGCAAGTCTTCGACACGCAAGGCCGTCCAAGCGGAGTGATCGCCAAGCCCCAAAACAAATTTCTTTCCAACGTGGTGTTCGGCGGTGCCAAATTTGGCACGTTGTACGTCACCTGCACGGACAAGGTCTATAGCCGCAAGACGAAAGTTGCCGGCACGCCAAATTTCGCTCGCGCCCGGTAAAGGGAAGGCAGGCGGGCTGGTGGCAAGTCGCTTGACAAACTGGCCGTCACAATCGTCGAATCCTTTTCCATTCCGAAGATGGCAGTGAACAATGGCTTTGGGGGATTCCCACCATTCATCGTTGCGAATCGTCGCGTGCAATCCTAGACTTCTCTGCCCGCCGTCGTCCAAACGCCGGTCTAACAGGTACGCTTCCCCTTCGGCAACACTTTTCATCTAGGCATTAGGAGGTAGAATTGCATACACCATGATGCGGGTTTTTTGGTATTGGCCCCTGCCAGCGGTGGAAAGAGAAAATGAAGTCGTTTCGTCGCAGAGTGAAGCTCACTCTGACGCTTTATTTGAAGCACCGGATATCGAGGCTCGCGGCAGTGGCCCTCATTAGTTACCTCGGGCTGACAGTTCTTATGTGCGAGCAATTGTTGGTTTCCAACCTTCAAAGACTCGAGATGAACAACCCGGTGGTGCGAATCGCGTTCTACTCGTTGATGTTGAGCGCGCTGCCCTTGCTCGCAATTTGGGTTTCATTGGGAAATGCCCATGTCGTTTTCCGCGCGTCCTGTGGGCTGATCGCACTTCTTGCGTGGCTGGCGACGACGACGACATTGGGTGAGTTTTATCAGATTGGGCAACTAGGGCTAGTCGCCGGAATGACCGTGCTTGGCATATTCGGACTGGGGCGATTGCATGGGTTCCGCCTCCGCAATCCAAGAGTGAAGCCACTTCCCACAGTCCTCAGGCTCGATCAGTTCTCGGTTGGCAACCTGCTTTTCTTAATTACCGCGATTTCCGTTACCCTGGGATTGTTCACCTTTGTTGACGGCGACGTTATGCGGCAAGCAAAGTGGGAACCTTGGATCACGGTGATCGGCGTGGGACAAGCCTTCATGACCGCAGCTTGCGGTTGGGCAATGTTCAGAGTGCGAGGACCAACACGGTCGTTTCTGGTGTTGATAGGTGGAATCTTGGCAGTCGGACTCCTTTCATCCACGCTTGTTTGGCTTCTACCTTCCCGCCACACGCCGTTTAGAGGAGAGCCGTTTGGGGAGATTGTGATCGGGCTGACCTTGATCATGTGCACTCCTTTAGCATGGATCGCTGGAATGCTTTATGTGTTTCGACGCGCCGGCTATGAGCTTCAGGGTTCCGTAAGGAGCTTCGGTTCCTCAGATGGCGGTCCCGAATCCTTCAAAGCCCTTAACCACGTTCAATCGGTTTCCGTGTTTCTAATTGTGCAAGGCCTGCTTGGATCATTGGTCAGCGCCGCCGCGATCCTTCTTCTAGGTGGAATCGCTTTTTTTGTGCCAGATCCTTTCGACTGGGAAGATTGGGCATTTCTTGCCGTGGCTGCGTTGCTCACTGTACTCGGTCTCGCGTCAGCAATTCTTCAAGTCTTTGCGGGCATTTGGAACCGACGATTTCGTGCGCGCCGGTTGGGGTTGATAGCCATCTATTGTGGCATCCTGCAGTGGGCCACCATTTACACCGTACCAACATCAATCATCCTGATGATTTATGGATCGATGGTTTACCACAACCGCGCCGTCAAGCAAGCATTTCTCATGGGCGAACAAGGCGCATCCTCGGCGGAAATCTTGTCGCGGGTCACCGAATCGCCTCACGCCACCCGATCTAGACGCCAACGCGATTGATTCCGGTCACTTGGCGGCCATGAGGAAACGCGGCCATGGGGAAAAACGCAAACCAACCTCGGAGGCTCGCCTCATGCCAGAATGTCCTGGACGATCTGGCCGTGAACGTCGGTCAGCCGGAAGTCACGACCGGCGTAGCGGTAGGTCAGCCGCTCGTGGTCGAGGCCCAGCAAGTGCAGCATCGTGGCATGCAGGTCGTGGATGTGAACTTTGCCCTGCACGGCCCGGTAGCCGTAGTCGTCGGTCGCTCCGTGAACGACGCCGCCTTGAATTCCCCCGCCGGCCATCAGCGTGGTGAAGCCGTAAGGATTGTGCCCGCGGCCGTAGGTGTCCATCGAGGCCGTGCCGTTTGAAAGATCTTGTTCGTAGGGCGTGCGGCCGAATTCACCGGTCCACACGATTAGCGTTTCGTCCAGCATTCCCCGTTGTTTCAAATCACGAATCAAACCCGCCACGGGCTTATCCACCTGGGAAGCATTGCTGGGCAGAGCTTTGCGAATCCCGCCATGATGATCCCAACCGCCCGCGTTGATCTGAATAAAGCGAACGCCACTCTCCGCGAACCTCCGCGCCAGCAAACATTGACGACCGAACTGATCGGTCGGATCCTCGCCGATGCCGTACAACTTCCGAGTTGCTTCACTTTCATTTTGGAAGCCCAGCAACTCGGGCGCTTCCGTTTGCATGCGAAACGCCAACTCAAACGACTCCATCATTCCTTCCAGTTGCGGATCCTTGCCCGACCCCTGGCTGTGTCGTGCATTCAATCGTTGCACGAAATCGAGTTGCCGGCGTTGGCGACTGAGCGGCATGGAAGTGTCACGCAAGTAACGGATGTCGGCGGCGGCTCCTTTCGCTTGCGGCAGATTGACCGGCGTGCCCTGATACATGGCCGGCAAAAAGGCGCTGCCGAAGTGTTGCGGGCTGCCGCCATCGCCACTGATCGGCGGATTGATGGCAATGAACCCAGGCAAGTTTTGATTGACCGATCCCAGCCCGTACACCAACCAAGAACCCATCGACGGTCGCACGAAGTTCGTGGCACCGGTGTGCAGTTGCAAGCAAGCGGGCGCGTGCGCCAGATTGTCCGCGTGCATCGCGTTCAAGACGGCAATCTCATCCATCACTTCGGCCATTCGTGGGAACAACTCGGAAACCCAAGTTCCGGACTGGCCGTGACGAGCGAACTTCCAACTCGATCCAAACAGACGCATGGTGCCGACACCAGGCTGCTCGACCTTGCCGTCGCGCTCGAAGGGAGCGGGCTTACCACTGTCGGCGTTCAAACGCGGTTTATAGTCGAATGTTTCCATCTGCGAAGGACCGCCCTGCATGAACATAAAGATCACGCGTTTCGCCTTCGCTCGGAAATGCCCTTCACGCGGCGACAACGGGCTGGCACCGTGGGCGGCTTCGTTCAGCAGCGCTGAAAACGCCGTGTAGCCAAATCCGCAAGCAGCAAGACGGAGTAACTCACGACGAGACGGAGGCGGCGTTGATGGTGGTGCTTGAAGCATCAGGGAATCACTCCGTTCAGTCTCGAAAAAGGAATTCGTTGGAAATGAGCAGCGACTGACACAATTGCGACCACGCTTCCATTTCGGGGATGCCGGTGGCACGGCCTTCGCCGGAGTCATCCTGCGGGCTGCTCACGAACTTGAGGGTCTCTTTTAGTTCGTCGCCTGCTGGCTCTCTGCCATAGACCGTGAGATAGATGTTCGAGATGCGGGCCGGCGCGTCCGCCGTTTCCTCGGCCGTCCGCTTGGCAATCGCCGCGGCACATTCTTTTACAAACGGGGAATTCAACAGAGTAAGCGCCTGCGTGGGAACCGTCGTCACGGTGCGGCGTCCGGATTCCTGGCTGGGGTCGGGCAGATCGAAGACGGCCAAAAAGTCTATCTCGTCAAAAGGAGCCTTGCGTTTCTGTGGCTGATAGATGGAACGACGTAGCTTTAGTTCCACCGGAAACTTGGCCGAAGGACTCAAGGATCCGGTCAGGCCGGTGTTGAGATTTCCCGGATGATCGATTGGCAGGGTCGGACCGCCACGTTGCCGGTTCAATTGCCCACTGACCGCCAGCATCGCGTCGCGGATCGCTTCGGCCTCCAAGCGTCGCCGATTGGCACGCCATAACAGCCGGTTGCCTGGGTCGATTTGACCAGCGCCGTGGGCGGATGCGCCGTGGTTGGTCGACGACTGTTGCCAAGTTTTCGAAAGCAAGATGCGGCGGATCAGCCGTTTCGTTGACCAGCCGTCCCGCATGAATTCCTCGGCCAGATAGTCGAGCAATTCCGGATGACTGGGTTTCTCGCCGCGTGCTCCAAAATTATCCACCGTCCGCACCAGACCAGTTCCGAACAGATGATGCCAAATTCGGTTCACCCAAACGCGGGCAGTGAGCGGATTTCGTTTGTCCACCAGCCAGTCGGCCAATTGCGCCCGACCGCTACCGCCGCGCGTGAAGCGAGGCTTATCCGTCGGTGGAATCGCTTGCGGGAATCCGCGTGGTACGAGATCGCCCAGTTGGTGAGCATTTCCACGAATATTGATCCGACACGCCTCGGGTTCCGGCGCATCGGCGACCGCGAGTGCCCGCGTTTCCGTACGATAGGCCTTGAGGTACTTCAACACATTCAACCGAGCGGCATGTTTTCTGGATCGGGCTGACTCGGCATCTCGCTGCTTTTCCATTTCAGGTCGTGAATCGGCCGGCGCGGACTTGATTTGTTCGTTCAGTGTTGCAACCTTGGCATTCGCCGCGTCGCGTCCCGCGATCGCCGACGCGACTTCCGCTTCGTATGCCCGAACGCGTTCGGCGCGTGCCAAAAGATCCTCGGATGTTTCTGGGAGCGACCGATGATTGATCGCGCTGAACACGCCGCCAATACGTCCGTTGAGCGTCACGGAACTGGTGAACAACCCGGCCAGCGCATAATAATCATGTTGAGAGACGGGATCGAACTTGTGGTCATGACAGCGGGCACATCCAAATGTTAGCGCGAGAAATGCCTGTCCAATTCGATGCACCTGCCTGTCAACGACGTCCATCCGCAGTTGCTCTTTGTCGCCACCCACCAATTCCCAGGGACCAATCGCCAGAAATCCCGTGGCGATAATGCTCTCGGCGGTGGGCGGCCGCCCACCCGGCGATCGTGGTCCAGGTGGGACGGTGATGTCGCCCGCAATCTGCTGGCGAACAAATTCGTGAAAGGGCTTGTCGGTGTTAAACGCGGCGATAACGTAATCGCGATACCGCCACGCTTCCAGAGCCGGAATCGCCCGGCCAACTCCAATGGTGTCCGCGTAGGCCGTCAGGTCGAGCCAATGCCGCGCCCAGCGTTCTCCAAACTCGGGTGATTCCAACAACCGGTCGACCGCCGCCCCGATGGCGGATTGTCGACTCGTCGCCACGGCCTGATCAAAGGCTGCCAAATCCTCGGGAGTTGGCGGCAGGCCTATCAAGTCGAGATACAGTCGGCGCAATAGCACGCGATCCGTGGCTGGCGGCGCGGGGGCGATTTTCTCTTTAAGCAGCCGAGCCCGCACAAAACGATCGATAGGGTGATCGAGGCCATCGACTGGGGGCGGTTCGACCTTCTCAACTGGCTTTAGTGACCAAAGTTCATCAGCCGCGATCCGCGTCGATTCGTTTGCGTTCGACGGTTGTCCCACCACCGGTTGAACGCGTGGGTCGGCGGCACCCATCTCGATCCAGTTGGCGAAGTCGTCAATCACGCGCGCGGGCAATTTGCCCTTGGGAGGCATTTCGAGAGACTCGTAGCGCAACGCCTCAAGTAACAGGCTTTCACTCGGTTTGCCGGGTACGATCGCCGGTCCACTATCGCCGCCTTGCAGCACGGTGGCGCGAAACGAAAGGTTCAGCCCCCCTTTTTGCTGTTTGTCGCTTCCGCCCACATGGCATTCGAAACAATGTTCAACGAGTACCGGGCGAATCCGCCGCTCGAAAAAGTCAAGTTGTTGCCTGGTGGCTGGGTCGGCCGCTTGCGCGTGGAGCGCGAAAACCAACAGCGCAAACCATCCGGTGAACTGACAAATGCGGCTAAACTTGGTCATAGTCAACTCGCCGTGGAAATTGCAGTCGTTGAATTTGGCGTTTGCAAAAACGATTCCTCCATGTCGGCTTCGATTTCGGCCTTGGCAAACAAGTCCTGTTCCAGCGCGGCCGCCGACTGATGAATGTGAGCCGCCATTGTGTCAGCGGCCCGCTGGCCGTCGCCCGCGGCCAAGGCGTGAACAATCGCCAAGTGCTCGGAGTTTTCCTCCATTTGAGCGTAATTCGATCGCGCGGTCCGCCGCCGATGACGCGCGTCACGCAACATGCGATAGAGAACGCTGTAACGGCCGATTTCATAAGCCAGACGTTCGTTGCCACATCGCTCCGCGATTAGCTCATGCAGTTGCGAGTCGAGGCGGCGGGTCTCGGCCGACCATTTTTGGCTCCGCGGAGCGTCGACCAGTTTCTTCAATTCCGTCTCGATGGCTGCCAATTCGAACGGAGCAATGCGACCGCACGCGCTGCGTGCCGCCTCGCATTCGAGGATCCGCCTCAGATGGCAGATCTCACGAACTTGCCTCGGCCCAAATGAACGAACCATCGCCCCACGATTCGGTTGCAACTCGATCACGCCCAGCCCCGCCAATTCGACAAGTGCTTCCCGAATCGGAGTGACGCTAACTCCGTACTGCTCGGCCAGATGCTCAACCCGCAACCGCTGACCGGGCTTCACGTTTCCCTCAAACAACTCCGCGAGTACTTCCGCCACGACATTGTGACGCCGCTTTCCGTGGTCCATGAAGGTCTCTCTCGTCCGCTACACGTCATTAGTTTGACTCAATAGCGAAATATTATATACAATCTAAAGTGACCTGCAAATCACTCAGTGGAACGAGCGAATGAGCAACAACCCGTATAAGTCTCCGATAGATTCGAGCAGCACGTCTCGGGGGAAAAACCGGGTGCGATTCATCTTGGGCGCGCTGGTTGGGGTGGTTTGCAGCGTCGCGCTTTTGATCGCTCTGCTGTTGCCAGCCACGCGAAATGTCAGACCGGCTGCTTATCGCTCCCAGTGCGCCAACAACCTCAAGCATGTCGTCTTGGCACTGCACAGCTACCAAGAGACGCATGGAAGTTTTCCGCCAGCATGCACAAGGGACTCAGCCGGTCGGCCCCTGCACAGTTGGCGGGCATTGATTCTGCCATTCCTGGTCGAACAGCAGGCGCTGTACGAATCCATCGACTTCTCAAAACCGTGGGATGATCCAGCGAACGCGGAAGCCTATAAAACCATTCCGTATTGTTTTCGTTGCCCGTCGACCGCTACTCCCGCGAACTTCACAACCTACTTGGCCATCGTGGCACCCAACGGCGGTTTGCACCCCAAGCATGCACGGCAGTTCACCGAATTCACCGACAGGACTTCTGGAACGCTAATGGTGATCGAAGTGCCGCGCGAACAAGCAGTCCATTGGATGGCTCCCCAGGATGCCAGCGCCCAACTTGTACTTGAATTCAATTCGCAAACCGAATTCGCTCACAACAACGGGACCAATGCGGCATTCGCCGACGGAAGCGTTCGCTTTTTTCTCGCCGACATGCCAGAAGCTGACCGCCGCGCGATCATTTCCATCGCGGGGAACGATGGTGTCGATGATCCAGACGACGAATTTGCCGATTGAAGAATTCCGCCAATCAACTCGATGGTTGCGGATTTCGCTCCGCATCGAAGCTAGTCGATTTATTTTTCACTCGGAGAATTTCGAATACCGCAAGGGGCACCAACCAACTCGCCCATGCCGCGAAGGGGTAGGTCCATTCGCCCTCGACTTCGGCGACGGTAAACGCGCCACCCACCAGCCGCAGAACAACTGCGGAGCACAACAACAGATAGCATCGCGACATCCAGCAACGATGTTCAGTGAACCGCCTGTTCACCGCGGACATCCAGCCCAGCCAAGCGCAAAGGCCAGTCGCCACTCCCAGTAAGGCAAATCCAAGACCCGCGACGATACCTGTCTGAGAATAAACGGCCATCCAAATGCCGGACGGAGAAACCAGTAACAGGACCGACGCAACTTGAATCCTTCCCAGAATCCGATGCCAACTTGAAAACCGTTGGCGAAATCGTTCGCTCATCAGGACGATTCCGAAGATCAGTGTGCAAGGACCGGAAGCAATATGCAGATAGAATGCCCATTGGTACCCACCCCAAAAATAGGCTTCTCGGCCTTGTAGAAAGCCGGATTCAAAATCTGGCGGCATGTAGGCCTGATAAGCGAGAACGACGCTGGCAGTAACTTTTAGGATCACCGCGCACGCCAACAGTTTCACAACCTGTCTTTGCAATTTCGAGCCGATGTTCCGCATTTGTCACGATCCCAATCCCGCGAGTACATCCCGCCTGCTCAGGTAGGCGGTGTCACGACAGACGCGCTAACCAGCATACTAAAGAATCCGAAACTCGCATGTGTCGCGTCGGCACGTGCTGAGCGAATCGTGAAGGATTGCGACATCGAATCGAAAAACGTACTCCCCACGCTCGCGGAGACATCGGGGCCACCATGCGGTCGCTTTAGCGAGGGCGGCGGTGTTGGTCCCAGATGGCGCTGATGACGCGCATCCAGAGATTGCCGAAGTCGTTCAGGGCGTCGTCGAACTCTTCGTCCAAGGACACGCGCTCTTGGATCGTCGGTTCGCGGCCGTCGAGGCGATAGGTTTCCGCGATTACAATTTCCGGCGTTTCGCCCGGCAAAAAGTAGACTCGCAAATCAACTTCGCGATCGTCGCGGGTGAGCCAGCAGAAATTGAGTACGTCGGCACCTAATGCCGCAGCCTGTCTAATGCGACGGCGGGTCGCGCCGAGCTTTTCCTCGCAAGCCGCTTGGTTGACCAGCGCATCCACCATCGCACTGGCCGCTTTGCGGGGCCCTTCGTCTGGCGAGAATTCGGATTGGGGCAATGCGCTCATCGGACCTACGAAGACCATGCTGATACATTTCAAGCATAGTTCACGGAACGGAAGCACGAACGTGCGAAGTTACACGCCGTTTCATAAGACGCCACATGCGGGAAGCAGATCGCGTAGGTCCGATTCTAACACGTCGATCCCGGGCCTCAATTCTTTCCCGCGCGGATTTTCACAAATTCCGATTCTGTCTTGCAACAAGGTTCGGGTGGTCGCGATGAAGGAAACTGAATCGATTTTCCGTCATACGTCCGGAACGCCGCCCGCTGACGGGACGCCGTGACGGACGAGCTCAGGTGATCGAAAAACGACTCGTGCTAAAGGTTCGCGATCACCGCGTCCGCCATTTCGCTGGTGCTGAGCGACCCGCCGAGGTCCGGCGTCTTGTTGCCGACGGCGAGCGTTTTTTCAACCGCGACACGAATGCCAGCGGCCGCGGCGGATTGCTCCAGATGATCGAGCATCAAAGCGGCACTAAGAATCGCCGCGATTGGGTTGGCGATCCCCTGGCCCGCGATATCCGGCGCGGAACCGTGTACGGGCTCGAACATGGAAGGAAAGCGGCGATCGGGATTTGTATTCGTGCTGGGTGCGAGCCCCAGTCCGCCGCCGATGATGCCCCCTAAGTCCGTCAGCAAATCGCCAAACAAGTTCGAGGCCACCACGACATCAAATTGCTCGGGCTGCCTGACGAAGTTCATCACTGCCGCATCGCAGTGCTGGCGATTGGCGGTCACGTCGGGAAACTCGGGAGCCAGTTCGTCCAAGATCTCATCCCACAAGACATAGGCGTATCGCTGGGCGTTCGACTTGGTGATCATGGTCAGTTTCCGACGACGGGTCCGCGCCATTTGAAAGCCGTATCGCAAGATTCGTTCGATACCGCGTCTCGAATGCAACGCCGTTTGCACGGCGTGTTCGTCCGCATGTCCGCGTCGAAAACGGCCTCCGATATTGACGTACTCGCCCTCCGAATTCTCGCGGATGACGACCAGATCAATGTGTTCGGGCCCCTTTCCAGCGAGTGCGCTGTTCAAACCAGGGTAAAGCCTTGCTGGCCGCACGCAGGCGTATTGGTCGAACACTTGTCGAATCTGGACCAATGGAGCCAGAGTAATGTGATCCGGTATTTCGTCGGGCCAGCCCACGGCACCCAACAAGATCGCATCGAAAGGGCGCAGCAGGTCCATGAAGTCTTCGGGAACGACCTTGCCCGTCTCTCTCCAGTGGTCGACGCCCCATCGATATGAAGTTTTGTTCAGCGAAAAGTTGCCATCCCGGCGTTCGACTTCGTCAAGAACTCGAAGCGTTTGGTCAATTACTTCGGGTCCAATCCCGTCCCCGGGATACACCGCGATTCGATATTCAGCCATGTTGTTCGTTCGTAACGGTGGACGATTCTTGTGGAGATTGCCAATCGGCGGACGCGATGCATTTTGTGTGGGATCACAACCTTGTTCGGCACTAGTTGAAGATAGCCGATTTACCACCGCTGGAAACCCTGCTTGATCTTCACTTGGTCGCCGCCGACTGCCGGATGCGCGAAAACCCGTCGGTCACGGGGCCTAGATTCCGGCGGAAGCACCCGTCGTGGATTTCCGAAAGAGCGTCCGCTATTGAACCAAGCGATAAGCTTCGATGGCTTGGTCCACCATTTCAGGTTCCGGTTTAGTGCGGATGGAAATGTAACCCACAATTTTTCCATTTTCGTGGCAGGGGAAGACGCTGGCCTTGACCCAATAACGCCGTCCATGTTTCGATCGGTTGGCAACATATCCCTGCCACAGCTTGCCGGCCTTGATCACGGCCCAGAGATCGGCAAACGCGGCCCGCGGCATGTCGGGGTGACGAATCACGTTGTGTGGCTGGCCGGCCAACTCGCCCGGCTGATACTCGGCGACTTCGTAGAATGAATTGTTGGCAAAAGTGATTACGCCGCGTGTGTCCGTTGCCGAAATGAGGATGTCGTCGGGCTGAAGTACATACTCAGGCTCCGAACGCGTGAACCGTTCCGGATCTCGAAAGGTACTCTGCTTCACAATCGGCAGCAATCGTTCCAGTGGATTGATCGCGTCGGTGACGACCCCCTGCATTGCCATCAGTTCCACCAGATAGGAAAAAGTCTTGCCGAGGGTGTTGATCTCCTTCGCCTCGTTTTCAACGATGAGCGAAGACTCGTCGATCTTGCGGAAATCCTCTAGCGACTTTTCAAGTTGCAAGCCAAAGCAACTTGTTTCGGATCCAATAGTGGACGCATTCTCGCGAGTGATTTCAACGGCCGCGATCGATTGCTGCATCTTTTCCACGGACCGTTTGACGCTGTTCGACAGTGTGGATACCGCGTCGGTGATGCGATCCATGGTCTCGCGGATTTCCTTGTTCGCGGTCTTGGTGGTATTGGCCAGCTTCTTAACTTCGCCAGCCACCACGGCAAAACCACGTCCCGCTTCGCCGGCTCGCGCGGCCTCGATGGTTGCATTGAGCGACAGCATATGCGTCTGGTCGGCAATTTCATTCACACTTTCCACCAGCCCGTCGATCGCCTCGAAATGTTCTTCCAGATCACCCATGCGCGCGCTTACTCGTTCCAACTCCTTGGAACTGCCTTCCGCCTCACGCACCACCGTGCCGACGTTGGCATCGATCTGCTGGACACTCGATTGCACGGAAGCCATTCGCTCCAGTATCGAATCGAAGTCGACCATGCTTTGGCGAATAGCCAGAATCTGATCGCCAATCGTATGGCCGGCGGATTCGGCGACCATGGAAAGTTTACCGCCGGCAGCGCGAATAAGCGTGTTGCGCAGCGCATCTTCCTCGAAGTCCACAAGCAGCTCGGCGGCTTGTGCTTTGATCTGTTTTAAGTTGTTCGCGGGGGTGGGGCATTCCAAAACTGTCATTGGTGGTCCGTTCCTAATCCATAGGCAGGTGACCACGGCAAGCACCAAGGGGGCGTCGCGGCGGCAGGCACTTAGGCGGGCATTGATGGACTCGCATCCTCATTCAATATAGGTTCCAATTTTGGCGGACGACCGACGGTGCAAAGTGTTTTGTTGAGAAAGTGTTCGTCCGTGCCGGCTGACACGTCATAAAAACCTTGGTGTGCGATATCGCACACGCGGTTCCGTGCCAGCTACGACCAACACCCCTTCGCCAAAGCGGCGACAAGAGCAGCGGAACAAACGCAAGAGATCTTGCCGACGCCTGTATGTTAAACTCTGCGAGTTCCCCCACCTTGGTACATCTAGCGAAGAAGAGGGACGCCCCATGTTCGCGGAGCAAACTGCGAAATGAATGTTGACGTGTTGAATAGTTGACGTGCCGAATAAATGACAGGCAACCTATGAATTCCTACGACGCGATTGTGTTGGGGACCGGCGGAGTCGGCAGTGCGGCTGCTTTTCATCTCGCTCAGCGCGGGCTGCGGACGTTGGGGCTGGACCGATTCCCCGGCGGTCATGATCGAGGCAGCTCGCACGGCCAAACTCGGATCATTCGGCAGGCGTATTTTGAACATCCCGACTATGTGCCGCTGCTGAAACGCACGTATCAGCTTTGGTCGGAATTGGAAACGCGGCGGAGCGAACAACTGTATCATGAAACGGGATTGCTTGAGGTGGGCCCACCTGATGGTGTCGTCGTGCCCGGCGTGCTGGCCAGCGCCGCGCGGCATGGCCTGAAAATCGAACGACTGACGCGGGCGGAAACTTCCCGGCGCTTTCCCGGTTTTCAAATCCCCGACGATTGCGAGGCAGTTTTTGAACAACACGCCGGTTATCTGCTGGTCGAGCAGTGTGTGTTGGCACACTTGCGGGAAGCGCAAAAGCTTGGCGCGGATCTGCGGACGGACGAAGAAGTCGTGCAATGGAGCGCCAGCCAGAGCGGCGTGCGAGTGCAAACGAAGAGCAGTGAATACTTCGCCGACCGATTAGTGATCACCGCCGGGGCGTGGGCACGCGATTTATTAAGCGACTTGCGAATTCCGCTAAGAGTCGTACTCAAGCATTTGCATTGGTACGCCGCCGACAAGCGGCACTACGACCAGGCCGACCGCTGTCCTACGTTTTTCTTTGAAACGCCGGCCGGCTACTACTATGGGTTTCCTCGAATAGACGCGCGGGGAGTGAAAGTTGCCGAACACTCGGGCGGGCAACCGGTGGATGATCCACTGAACGCCGATCGTGGACTGGATCCAGCGGAAGTGGTCCGAGTCGAGCGGTTTCTCTCTCGCGCACTGCCCGGCGTTTCCGATCAACAAACCGAACATGGAACCTGCTTTTATACGTTGACTCCGGATGAGCATTTCCTAGTCGATCGACATCCAAGTTTTGCAAGCGTTGTGTTCGCGGGTGGGTTGTCGGGTCACGGTTTTAAATTTACCCCCGTGCTGGGCGAGATCCTCGCCGATTTGGCAATCGACGGATCGACGGCGCATCCGATTGAGTTCTTAAGTTGCCAGCGGCCGTTCGAGTAACTGGCCGGACAATGCCGGTTCAAGAATCTGAGACAGTTGGCACCAGTCGCAAGTGGGCCGCAAGTGTGGCGGGGCGCAACCCGGCGCGTTATCATCGTCACTCAACATCATCGTCACTCAACGCCTGTTCTAATGTCAGGCTGAGATTGACGAACGAACCAGCAAGATCGAAATGGTTGGCCATGATAATAATCAAACACCAAGGCGCTGCTCTGCTCATGACAGCAGCCCTCATCTTCCACGGCCCCTTGGTCGGCGGTGATGTGGCGGCTGCGGATGAAAGCTGGCCGGCTTTGCCAAAGAAAAACGCAGCAGTGCAAATTCCGGCCCAAGAGTGGCCGCGACATCCGGCAAAACGCTCGGTGCGAATTCTCGTTCACTATCCGGACACAACGATCGAAAGCGTCAACGAGAAAACGGGCGTCATGCTTTCGCTGCACAACTGGGGCGGTGAGGATTGCGCGGGAACGGCCAGCCCGGCGGCGCTGGCCAAGCGATTGAACGTGGTGGGCGTTTGTGTCAACTACCTGCAAAGCGGACGCAAAGCGTCGATCGAGGATCCCGAACCTTACGACTGCGGCTATCTGCAGGCGCTCGACGCGGTGCGGGCCCTGTGGTTTGTTTGCGACGGACTGAAAAATAACGAGCGGCCGTTCGACGAAGGGCGGCTGTTTTGCACCGGCGGTTCTGGTGGCGGAAACGTGACGTTGATGGCCAACAAGCTGGCACCGCATACATTCGCTTGTATCGTCGACATGTGCGGGATGAAGAAGCTGAGCGACGATATCGCGTTCAGTCTCCCCGGCGGCAGTGGATTGAACGCGCGATGGAGCAAGGATACAAACAGCCCGAGCTATCTAAGCCAAGACGAACAGGAGATCCGATTTGTCGGACATCCGGAGCATCTGGCGCTGATGAAGAGGCGGGGCAACACGACGAAAATTATTGTCATTCATGGAGTGGACGATCGGACGTGTCCTTTTGGCGACGCCCAAGAGATGGTCGCCAATATGAAGGCCGCCAGTCTCGATGTCGAGCCGCACTTTATCTCGCAAGAGGATCTCGATGGCAGCGTCTTCACAAGTTCTGGGCACGGTTTGGGCAATCGTACCGAAATCGTCTTTCGCGTCGCCGGCAAGTACCTATCCACCGAAAGCCCGGGGGCAATTCGCCGAAACGGACCGAGTGACTTTACTCGGCGCGATGAAGTTACCTACCCCACCGGCAACGGCCGATTTGTAATTTCCTACGCCAACGGTTTTCCCATTGGCCGGTTCGAAAAGAAGCTTGGAAACCGGTCCGGTCCAAGTGACAATGGCAACTGAAGCGTCACCCGCCCAGCAATCTCACCCAGAGCTGCCTCATGACTCCGCGCCCCTCTCCCGTGCTGCTTTCGCTGCTAACTCTTCTTGCGTGCACGGTTCCGCTTGCGTCGGTTGAAACATCGGCTGCTGAAACATCGGCTGCTGAAACATTGGCTGCTGAAACATTGGCTGCTGAAACACTGTGGCTCGAAGCCGAGCACTTCGAGGGCATTCGCGGTTATTGCTGGCCGATGGGAAATGACCAACGAAAAATGCGCGAGACCGACGGCAATTGGGGATTGTCGGGACCTGGCTGGGCGGCGGAGTGGGCGCAAGGCGGAGAAAGCGGATTTCTTTCCATCGCCACCAGCGCGGGCGACGACCGGGCGGTTGTCACACGAACGGTCGAAATTCCCGCCGCCGGAGAATACGCCGTCTGGGTGCGTTACGGAGATTGGCGTGAAAAGACCGAACGGTTTCAAGTGAAAATCGATCAGGCCGGCAGCCCCGCTTGGACCGGCAAGTACGGCGAGCGGCCGTTGATCGAAGAAGACAACGTCATGAAGTTGTATTGGGGCTGGGCTTTTGTGTGGGGCAAGCAAACGACGACGCTTAAGAAGGGCTCTGCCAAGATCAGTCTGGTTTCCACCACCAAAGACCCCGAGCCGAGACAGATTGACGTCGTGGTGCTGACCACCGACGACAACTATCATCCGTTAATCAAGGAACAGCCACCGCGTGAGTCGTGGAAGATTTTGAACGCCTACCGGGAAGGGATTCCGGAAAACCTTGAGCCGCTGGCCCGAAGCCGACCGGATTTCAAGCTACCGGAAAACTGGCGAACGCGCACATTTCGCGACGGTTCATTTCTTTATCTGTGGAACGTCAACCGTCCCAAAGCCGAGGAAACGTGGCTCAGCGACAATCCTGACCGCGTCAAATTTCCCTACAACATTATCGATAAAGAAACGCAGGAAGAATTCCAGGCAAAATACGGCGGTCGCGATGACGTGCCGATCTTTTCGGATCCGCGTGTCGCGCCGACATTCCACGGCGTGGGGCCGGGAGTCTTCGCGAACGATCGCAAGACGGGCGAAGTCAAGGACGTCGGCAAGCGGTTTGCCAAATGGCTGGACGAGAATCCGGATCGCATGTGGGCCACGATGATGAACTATCATCGAGGCGACCCAATTGGCGAGCAGGGAATTGCGTTGTTTAAAAAGTACCGCGATCGGTATGTCGGATCGATTGCCGGAGAGAGTCTCGGTTATTTCTATCCGCCCGCCGCCGAGATGAAGGCCGCCACGCAGCAAGCAAAGACACGCCGAACGCTCGTCGAGGCGTTTACACCGCTCTCGCTGAAATACAACGCCGAGAAGTATCGCAAAGTATTCGGCCGCGACTTGGACAAGAATCCCTACGAAGATGTGATTTCCTGCATGTCGGTGGGAAACATCGCCTTCGCGCCGCTTTCTTCCAACTGGGGCGCGCGGGTCGTGGGGTATGAATCGGCGACGGCGACCTCTTCGGTTTTGAACATGAGGTGGGCGTTCATGCGCGGATTGGCCCGCCAACACGAAGCACTGACCGCCACGTATCGCAGTTGCAATTTCGGTGACGCTTCGACGATCTTTTCAAACGGCGGCAGTTATCACACGCCGCAGAACTTGCTGGACAATTATTACTCGGTGTTTTCCGGTGCCGGCATGACCTGGTACAAGTTCGACATTTGGTATCAGTACATGGCCGGATCGTCGATGTTCTATCACGAACAAGGTTTCGACGAATTCTGGCGTCCGGGTGGAACCACCGCGGCCGGAATCAAAGAAGTTCAGCTTTCACCTAAGGGGAAATTGGTCGATCGATTCTTGCGCGTGACCGCTCAGGAACCTGATCGAGGCAGCCCCTACACACCGGTTGCATTTCTGGTCGATTACGCGCATGGCTGGGAGCCCGCGCCGTTCTGGCCAAATTCGTTCAAAAACTGGCACACCCACCAGGATCGCTTTCTGTACGGTGATCACGAGCGGATGTTGGAAGAGTGGTTTTGGACGGCTTATTATCCGATCGGACCCGAGAGCGAAAAGCCGATGACGGGCACCAACGAAGTCTATTTACCTGGCGTGTTCGGCGACATGTTCGACGTGATTTGCGCCTATCCCGACGTGTCGAAGTGGCGCACGATTGATACGTATCCGGTCGTAATTGCGAACGGCAATATCGAACTCACCACGGCCGAGGGAAAACGTCTGGCGAAGTATGTGGCGGACGGCGGCACGCTGCTGGTGGCCGACGCCCATTTGACCGGACCCGGCGTGGCGGAATTGAAGTTGCCGACGACCAGCAACCCGGAAGAAGCCAGTGGCTATCGTTGGCATCTCGCGGCAAGTGAGTCGGCGGACGCGACGACCGTTCATGCCGCGCCTGCATTTGAATTTCGTCCGGTCCCCGCTGGCGCAGGGCGGCCGATCGCGAGGACGGCTGAAGGCAAAGTCTTTTGTAGTTCTATCGATCGCGGCGAAGGTCGAATTGTCTATCTTTCGGTCCCTCGGGGGTTGTCGATCAGCAAACATGCCCACCCAGTGGTTGCTCGACTGATGGCGCATCTAACCCGTGGACTGATGCCAATCGAAGTCGACGGCGACGTGCAGTGGCTGGTCAACAAGACTAGCTCGGGCTGGGCGGTAACGTTGCTGAACCAAGCCGGCCAGAAGAAACCCCAGCAAGGAATTACCGCGACCGACTTTCGAGAGAACCGGCAAGTAACGATCCGTTGTAAGGTGCCGGTTTCCACGGCCAGCGATCTATTGCTCCCCACCGACCCGCTCGTCGTGCGAAACAACACGTTGCGTTGTGAAGTTTCGGCCGGCGGTGTCAGAATCATTCGATTCGGCTCTTAGTCTCGGCAGCGGAGACAAAGTCGATTCAGCTAACCGATCGTATCCAGATACGGATCCTGTCCCATTTGGACCTGCATCTTGTGGCGCTCGGCTTCGTGATACATCAGCATCCGTCGCCCCTTGAAGTGCATTCGTTCCAACTTGGCTTGCGCGTTGCGAAATTCATGCTCCAGGTGGTCGAGGGAACTGGGCGAGTTCCGGCCCATTAGCTCAAGACGCGCAGCCTTTTTCTGGCCGTGCCCCGCCAGCAAGATGTCGTCATCCAAGGCAAGGAAAAATCGAAAGGTCCCCGGATCGCCTTGGCGGCCACAACGGCCGATCAGTTGGCGATCGATGCGCGCCGATTCATGCAGTTCCGTGCAGATGACATGAATTCCACCCGCCTCGCGCGTCGAGTCTTCAAGTTGGATGTCGGTGCCGCGACCCGCCATATTCGTCGCCACGGCAACTCGTTGCGAGCGCCCGGCGTCCGCCACGATCTCCGCCTCGGCCTCGACATGCCGCGCATTCAGCACTTGATGCTCAACGCCCGCCCGGTCCAGCCAACGCGACAAGATTTCAGACTTGTCGATCGAGCGGGTGCCAATCAACACGGCTCGGCCTTGGTTCACTACCTCAACTGTTTCCTCGATGATGGCTTCCCACTTGAGATCGCTGGCAGCCAAAACGCGAGTCGGTAGTTGCCGCCGTTGGGGCGGTCGATTGGTTGGCACCTGAATCACGCCCACGTCGTAGATTTTTCGCAGTTCGGCGTCAGAATTGGCGGCTGTTCCGGTCATGCCGCCAATGCGATCGTAGCGCATGAAGAAATCCTGCACCGTGACCCGAGCCGCATCGCCCGTCTCGACGCTAATGTCGACATTTTCGCGTGCCTCGACCGCTTGATGAATGCCGTCGCGCCAGCGTCTTCCTTCGGCCATACGTCCGGTGAATTCGTCGACAATCACAATCTCGCCCTCGCGGACGACATAGTGCCGGTCCCGATGATAGAACAAGTTCACCTTGATCGCCCGCTCGATCGCTTGATAGATGTCCAGCATGCCGACCTCGCTCAACAGCGATGGCTGCGGCAACTGTCGGACCTGCCGCCGACCAGCGGGGGTCAGCGTCACTTGCCTCCTCTTTCGTTCCAAGTCGTAATGAGCGGGCTCCTCGAATTGCTCGGCCAAATTTGCTGACCAACGATACAATTCCTCGGCAGCCTGCCGCGAGGCTCCCGGCAGCGAACTCACGATCAACGGCGTTCGGGCTTCGTCGATCAACAGGCTGTCGGCTTCGTCGATCAGGGCGAAATGCAGTTCACCCTGCACCGGCCGTTCGCTCGCGTTATCGGACCGCTGCCCCAGCATGCTGCCCAGAATTTCGCGTGGAGCTTCGTCGACTCGGCGGTGCAGCAGCCGGTCGCGCAGAAAGTCAAAACCAAATTCCTTCGCGGTTCCGTACGTTACATCGCACTGATAAGATTGCTGGCGCGCGGCGCGTGGCGTTTGCGATTCGATGATGCCAACGGAGATCCCCAGCATCTCGAACAGTGGTCGCATCCACTGGGCATCTCGTCCGGCCAAATAGTCGTTAGCGGTTGCCAAGTGAGCGCCCCGCCCCAGCAGCGCCGCCAAATAAAGCGGCAACGTGGCGGTCAGCGTCTTTCCTTCGCCGGTCTGCATCTCGGCGACAAAGCCGAAATGCATCGCGATGCCACCCAGTAGTTGCACGTCGTAGTGCCGCATGGCGAGCGCCCGCGCCCCGGATTCGCGGACAACGGCATAGGCTTCGGGCAACAAATCATCAAGCGGCTCGCCGCTTCGCGCGCGATACCGCAACGCCAAGCTTTGTTTGCGCAGTTCGTAATCGGTCAGCGCGGCCAACTGATCCTCACGCGCCTTGATCGCGCTAACCAGACGTGACCACTTGGCCAGCCGACCTTTCGCCAACGTGCGAGATACGAGCGGTAGATTCATCCCGGAGTCGCCTGGCGCTGAGTCGGAATCGAAAAGGGCGCGCTAGCGAAGACCAACAGTCGGCGTGTATTTTGCCCGCCATCCAGACGCCGTGGTTGCCGCCGGTTGTGTCGCCGGGACGGTACTCGTGGCCAGCGGTCCGGCGGTTAAAGCTGAGGTCGGAAGGGTTCCCGGTTGCGTTGGCGCGCCGGCGCCGCGTAACCGGTTCGATCCAGGAAAGACAGGCCGAACCTGCGGTTGCAGGTGGGATAGCTCAATGTACTGCCCGCGAGCAACCATGGTGGGCTGTGCCGCTCGACCACCGGTGGCGTCGTTAACTCGCATCGGTTGAAGGAGAGGCGAAGTGGCGCTGGCTTGGACGACTGAGTTGGCACTGGCACTTTGGAACGGATCGGCGGCGATGGTCGCGGTCGATCCCGTCGTCGTGGGCTGGCTGAAAGCCGCCTGTGCCACGGCGTTGTTTCGTTCCACCCCGCTGCCAATCGCGACGGCCGCCGGGGCATCCAACAAGCTCGATCCGTTCACGGGCTGCCAAGTGCTTCCACCGGTGGTCGAAGCGACCTGTGCCGGAGTACCAAAGTTTCTTGACGCGGAACCGCCAGGAGCCGGCGATTGTGGATAGTAAGGCGCGTTAGGTGGTTGATAGCTTCCCGTGGCGGGCGGCGGAACGCGCGGCGAGCCATAGCCGGCGTAGGGATTCAGCCAAGTTGGCGAATTCTGACATCCGCTCACGAGGAAACAGGTGAACAACGCCAACAAGATTGGACTGAAACGCGACATTGGCAGATCCTTTCCGCCGGACCATCAGAAAAGTGATTGGTTCTTGCGACAAGTTTGCGAGATCGGAGCCGAAAGCGACGGGCAAAGGCAAGACAGTATGGACTAGACGGTTGAAACACCGTCACTTGAAACACCGTCACTTGGAACACCGTCACTTTCATCTGGCAAAAGTCGCGGTAGAGTAGCGATTTCAGAATTTTTAGAAAAGAGCGATTTTTCTTAAAGATCGCCCCCGCTAGCGTAGGCCGGTTTCGCACACGCCGGCTAGCTTCGAATAGCGTCGACCGAGTTCTTTTCACGGTCCACGGGTCCAAGTCTGCGGGAAACATCCATCGCGGAGAGCATGGTGTTGTAAACGTCGAGCCCCTCGGCCCCAACGTCCAAGATCTGGCCCGTCTTAAACCTGCCGCCGGCACCAGTGATCGCGTGGAATACACCCGACAGTTCGCGTTTGACGTTGGAGTGCCGGCCGTCGCCGGATTCGGTGGAAATCGTGATCAGCGAATTTTCGAGAATCGTCTTCCCATTCGCTTCTTTCGACTCCGGCCCGTCAAGCCGACTTAGGAAGTAAGCCACTTCGCGCATCTTCATGTGCGCGTGGGCTCGCAACTGTTCGTTCTTCTTCTTCTCATGAAACTTGTGCCACCACTCGTGGCTACATCCCTTGTCGCCCGAAGCGTTTTGTTGTTTCGCGTCGTCAAACTGAAAGATCTTCTTGCCGCCATATTCGTAATCGCCCGTCAAGCGGATGCGCTCGCCCGCGGCGAGGAACGTCAAAGCACCAAAACGCACTCGATCGGTTTGAATCGCCAAAGCGTACAGATCGGCCATCAGCCGCCACTCGGACGTAAGTTCCTGCAGAGTAATGTCGATGCCTTGGCCGCCGGGGTCCGCTTTCCCACCATGAGCCAGAATGGAACGCGGCGGCAACTTCGGCGAATTTGGATTCTTGTCCTTCATCTCGAACGCGCGTTTTTCGTATTCGCGAATCCGTTCCAGATGATCGGCGACGCGCGCTTTGGATGCCGCGCCCAGAGGCGAATTGCTTCCGGTGTAAAACTTGTATTGGTCGACCACCGAATCCAAAACGCTGCGCTTCAGGCGTCGGCCGCGGCTGTTGCCATCGGCGGAAGTGGTCAGCACGCCAAACACGCGATCGAACAGATCGCGAGGCTTCTCTTGCATCGTGGCGGCCACCGTGCCATCCTCGTTGTAACTATGGACATAACGGCTGACTCGGCTGCGTCTAAAAAACGTGCCGCCGATCAGCGTAGGCACCATGCCGGCGGGCAGCCCCTTGGGATAATGGGCCTTGCGAATCAGTTGGTCGATTGAAGGACCGCCCGACTTCGCTTCGCCATCCGGCGGCTCGGCCGTGAATGCGCCGGACGCCCCGTCGAAATGTGCATTGATCCCCTTTTCATCGCAGCGGACCTGGTCGACGTTCCGCATGATCAGCAGCTTATCACCGAGCGGCTTTAGCGGCTCAAGGACTCCGTCAAAGCCCTCGGTCTGCAGCGGAGCGGGAACGCCAAGGCCAAAAAAGACGTTGAAAGCCCGGACGGGCACGGTCTTTTTCGCGGCCGCCAAAACGGGCGAGACCAGCATTTCCTCAAGCAGCGGCAAACCGACCGTGGCGGTCCCTAGGCCCTTGAGCATGGTGCGACGGCTAATGCGTGACTTCTTCATTGACTGGTCTCCGTTCGCGTCATTTGTACCAGATCGCTCATCAAAATGGCAGTGATTAAGCTGGCGTAGGTTCCACCGTTTTTCCGCGCCGACTTGTGGATTTCTCGGATGATTGGGGCATCGGCGGCCCCCAAGGGCCGTCCCAGCGCGAACTGGGTAAGCTTCCACGTCATCGATTCGTCAACTCGATCACTGGCGGCCAGCAGATCCATCAGCTCGGCGGACGACTTGTACTTGACCGCTTTCGCCGTGCCGGGAAACAGGATTTCGCCATCGTCGCGCAGTTTGTTTCCGTGCCGGTCTCGCTCGTGATACGCGCCCAGGCCGTCGAACTTTTCCAGTCCGAAAGCGAGCGGTTCAAACTTCGAATGACAGCCGCCGCAATTCGCGTTGGCGATGCGGGCCTCGGCGACGCCCCGTTGCGTGAGTCCCGCTTTCGTGGGCACGGGCGTGGTATCGACACAGGGTGGCGGGTCTTGCACTCGGCCCCGCAGCAGATCGTGCAAAACGAACAGGCCGCGTGAAACCATCGAAGCCTCGTCGCCGCCAACCGTCAGCACGCTTCCATGGGTCAACAAACCTCCGCGACCCGCTACCTTGGACAGGTCATATCGCATCTGTTCCGACGTCGCTGCCGCCTTGCCATCCGGCAAACCATAATGCTTGGCCAGCCGCGGCGTGGCGAAAGTTACTTGGGCATTCAGCAGGTCGGACAGCGGACGACTCTGCTTCCAGACCACCTCGTGAAAGAAAGCCAGCGTCTCGTCGCGCATGTCGCCCGCGACGCGCCGATCCCAGTCGGGAAATTTTTCAGCATCGGGTTGCAAATGGTCCAGCCGCCCTAGATCCAACCATTCGTTAATGAACTGATACGATCGCTTCACGCTGCGGGGATCTTGAAGCATCCGCCGTGCATGATTCTGAGTAGCGTCGCGATCAAGCTTCCCCGCGTCGGCGGCCCGCATCAGTTCCTCGTCCGGCGGAGCGCCCCACAGAATGTAGCTCATCCGCGAGGCGAGTTCGTATTCGCTGACCGGCCACGCCGTCCCATCGCCCCGTTGATTTTCCACGCGATAAATGAACCGCGGCGACTGCAGCATCGCTTCCAGAATGTAGCCGACCGCATCCTTGAAACTTCCGCCCGCGCTGGCCACCGTTGTCGAAATGCCGCGATAGGTCGTGATCTCATGATCCTCAAGCGGCCCTCGCAACAGCCGCTTGCCCATTTTGCTGACCAGCGACCGCATGTTATCGTCGGTCAGCCGGCGGCTCTTGGAAAATTTGGAGGCGAACTTTTCGACGTCCATTCGCGCGACAATTGTCTCCGCCAATCGGGCATACGCATCGACGTGCTTCAGGTCCACGGTCAAGTTATAGGCGGTATTGCTGAAGCCGTCGGCTCGCAAGTCTGGGGGAAGAATTTGGCGGGCTTCCTTTTCGATGTCGACTCCAACCGCGCTGCGTACCGTTTCGATGTACTCGGAAACAGTAAGCCGCTGAAGAAAGATGCCACGGGAGTGGCGGTCGGAAGCATAAATGGCCGGATCGATCACCTCCACCGACCAGACCGCGCCGCCGTCGATCCACCGCTTCAGCGATTGCTTCTCTTCCTTTGACAAGGGCGGTCGATCGTGAGGCATCTCGTTGGACTCGACCAACGTCCACAAGGGGCTTTCCGAGTTCTTGCCCGGCACGATGGCGGGCCCGCTCTCGCCACCGGCCAGCGCGGCATCTTTTCGCGATAGATCCAAGCCGCCCTTCTTGACCGTCGAGTCGTGGCATTCCAGGCAATGCCGCGTCAACAGCGGCGCGACTTGAGTATCGAAATGGCGTGCTTGATCGTTGCGTGCCAAGGCGGCGGTCGCTTGAGAAGACGCACCCGCCTTGTAGTTCTGCTCGACCTCTTTCGGCAACAGCCCACGGCCGTAAATGGCCACCAAATAATAGGTGCCCAGCCACGGACGATCGTTGCTCAGTTCATTCCCCAGCGCCAATTGAAATTGCCGATTCCACGACTTAGTATCGCCGGCTACCGAACTCTGGGCGACGGATTTTCCGTTGACGAAAATACGCGTCCGGCCATCGCGGCTTCTCGTGTAGACAATATGTGTTAGATTCGTGCCCAGCGACTTGCTTGGCGAAACCAGGGCAGGAATTCCATTGCCGCTCGTCTTACTGGTGCGCAACCGAACTTCCACGCGATCGCCGTCTTGCCCTAATGTGAAATTGCGTTCGCTACTGTTCTTGGACAACGTGACGATGCGTGCGGGACCGCTCTGGCCGGTTTTTGCCGATCGAATCCAGGCCTCGATCGTGATTTCATTTGATCGGCGGACCGCGTCCAAGATCTTGGTGGGCGGTTTTTCGGAACGAATCACCGTCTTGCCGCGAATCTCCAAAGCGCCATTCGATCGGCGGACCGCCTTGAGGTCTCCAATCCGCAAATCGACCGGCTGCCCCACTCCCGAACGATCCTTCACAACCGGACCGCCGGCGGAACCAAAATCGTAGAGTACAACAAGCCCGCTACGCGTGCGCGGTGTCGCGCTGTCGCTGGTCGCATCATCGGCCAGCAAGGAAAACTTGCCGCCGCCGATTGTCAGCAAGCACCCAAAGACCCCAAACAATACGATAACCCGTCGGCATGCAATGCTCATTGGCAAATCCTTGATCTATCGTTCGCCATCCATCGTCTCAAGATCCCATCATCCCACGCCGTACCGGCGGATGTCGAGACAGCAGCCAAGAAAACCCGACAGGTAGTTGGGTCGAGACTTTACTTCTATATGGTCCCAGCAGCCATTTTCCGTTACGCCGGTGAGGAATTATGGTGCGGGCGACAGGGAAGCAACACTCGCGGACCGCTCCGCCGCCGAAGTGCAACCGCAGCGGGGCAGCTCGAAAAGTGTGCATCTAGCTGCGCACGCTTCACTCGATGCCCCTTTTGCCCCCCTTGGCCAGGGGGATAACTGAGTCCTCTTAATTTGCAGGGAGATTTGAGGAGGTTGTGTTTCCCTTCAGCCTTCATGGACCGCCGATGGAAGGCCAGAGCCAGGCATTGGAATCCGCTCCCCGTTAGCGCCAATGGATGCGTCGAATGTCCCGCAACTTATCGCGAACCCAGGAGAAGGTACGGAACACTGCGTTTACGCCCTCATCATTGCCTGATCCGCCGTACAGATAGTCCACCCGAAAATCGGTCGCGCCGCCGTCAAGGTAGTCGTTGCCCGATTCGCCCCACAAATAGTCCGTTCCTGAGCCGCCCCACATTCGGTCATTTCCCGAGCCGCCAAACAAGTCGTCATCTCCACGGTCCCCGGAGATGGAATCGTCCCCTGACATGCCGTAAATCCGATCGTTGCCGGATCCGCCATGCAACTTGTCATTACCTGTTCCTCCATGGATGTAATCATGGCCATCGTTCCCATGGATCTCGTCAAAGCCAGCACCTCCGTACAGCCGGTCGTTGCCAGAGCCTCCATGCAGTTCGTCGAGACCGTCACCGCCATAGAGGCGGTCGTTACCTGAATCTCCATGGAGTTCGTCGCCATCAGAACCGCCGAACAACTGGTCGTTTCCTGAACCTCCATGCAGTTCGTCAGAGTCCCATATCCAGCCGTCGTCGTCAGAATAGAAGTCGTCGCCCCCCCTCAAATAGTCGTTGCCTGCGTCTCCAAACATCAGGTCGGACCCTGAACCGCCATGGAGCAAGTCTGCCCCACGTCCGCCATGGAGTTCGTCGCCCGATGCATTCCCATACATTTGATCGTTATCATCACCTCCATAAAGAAGGTCTGGGCCGTTTCCGCCGTGCATTACGTCCTGACCCGAGTGGCCGAACAACTTATCTTCACCGTACTCGCCGTGCATTTCGTCATTCCCTGAACCGCCATACAGATGGTCTGAGTCGTCACCGCCAAAGAGCTGGTCCGCTCCCGCGCCACCTACTAGGATGTCATTTCCGTCTCCCCGGATAGCGCCGTCTTCCCGTCCTCCGAAGATTTTGTCGTCCCCGTGGCTGCCCACCAAGGTGTCGTCGCCCTGTCCACCGGCGATGTAGTCGTGACCGGATCCGCCATCAATGTAGTCTCGCCCCTTTGCTCCAAAAATCCTGTCGTCTCCATCCTGGCCGTAGATGAAGTCGTTGTCGTCGGATCCGTCAAGGTAGTAGAAATTCAGGCCCCCATGAATTTCATCGTTTCCATCGCCACCGTAGATTCTATCACTGCCCATTCCACCATGGATGAAATCGTTGCCTGGGCCGCCGTACAATTTGTTGGCCGCTTGAGAAACTTGAATCCTGTCGTTCCCGTAACCGGCGGAGACCGTGGCGGGGAAACCTGTCCTGTTAACGATATCGTCATCGCCACCGCGGCTCCTCACTTCGATGGACCGAACATCTTGGATGGGAAAGTACTTTTCGATGGATTTGATCTGGTTCCAGATCTTGACTTTGACTTTGGTGGCTGTGTCGCCATAGCCGGCTTGTCGATTGTCCGACGTGACCTCCATCAATTCGATGCGATCTCCCAGGTCCGTGCCGTTGACTGACAGCCGACCGTCATCCAGCCGGGCATTCGCCGAATGGGCTATCTGAAAAGCCGCGACATCCTGATGAGCCGCGGTGTTTTGGAAAACTGTAACATTTTGGTTCGACGGGGCGCTCGAAGAACTAGCGATCGCGCCGGTGTTCAGAGCACAGAGAGCGAGGCCGCAGCCGTCCATCATTTGACGTGGCTCGAGTGCTTCCATCCGCGATTTGAATCGAAATTTGTTCATGGTTACCTCATTACACATTTAGGTGGTCGGCTTCTGACTGGTGCTGGTCCAAGCAAGCGAGTTCATCGTCGGACTGTACAACCGGGCCTGTTTTGCTGCCGGGCTGGAATTCCGACGGCCTCGGAAACAATCACGGCGAAACGCTTTAGAAAGCACTCATGCTCATAAGAACAACCGCACCAGGCCCCGGCGTACCTTCAGAGATTTCCACTTTTTGCGAAAATCTTGCGCGCTGAACCCTACTCCGACGTTCGGATTGAGAAGATAACGCTTGGCCCACCGGCTTGCTCTGGCCGTAAGTTGCTTGAACGAAGCAGCTTAGGTCGAGCAGGAGAGTGCCTTCCGTGGCCCGGCTTCGGCAACAGACCTCGGGTCGACAGGCAAAAAATATGGTGTGCGGTTAGTCGATGTCGATTCGTTCCTCGGTTCTGCGCCACCACCAACACCAGTGTCGGATATCCCAGGCGATATCCCTTCTTCCGTTTCCGCTGAAGTTGTAGAAGAACAAGTCTTGTCCGAAACTGCCACGTAGCAAGTCGAATTCATTGTCGTCGTGGACCGTCGTGTCGTCCAGCAAGATGTCCAGGCCTTCCAGGCTACCACCGCCGCCGATAATGTTGGCAACGCGGGCGGCGTAATCCGACCCACTGGACCATTCGGCCAGCAGAGCTTCCAACGCGGGTACGTTGGCGTCGAAATCGGTGAAGCCGGCAATCAGGATGTCGTCGCCATGGTGGCCGTTGATGTAGTCGCGGCCAATGCCGCCAATCAAGAGATCGCGGCCGTGCCCGCCGTTGATCCAATCGTTACCGGCTCCGCCAACGACGATATCGTTTCCGCTGCCGGCGCTGACGTCGTCCATTCCCGCTCCCGCCAAAATCACGTCGTTGCCTTCGCCGCCGCCTAGCCAATCGTTCCCGCTGCCGCTGACAACCAAGTCATCGCCCTCGCCGGCCCAAACCTTGTTTCTTCCGTCGCCGGCGTGGATTGTGTCATCGCCTCTTCCGGCGACAATGTAGTCATTGCCTGCTCCGGTTGTGATGCTGTCGTTGCCATTGCCACCGAATATTCGATTGTCCCCAACAATATCGACGATCATGTCGTTTCCGCCGCGGCCCGAGATCTGGTCCCGTCCTTCACCGCCGTCGATAAAGTCATCGCCGTTAGTGCCAGAGATCCAGTCATTGCCCGCACCTCCAAAAATCGTGGCCGGTTTCAATTCGAGGCCCCAGGCATGGAAACTGTCGGCACCATCGCAAGCGTGCACGACGATTCTTTCGATTTCTGCAGGCGAAAACACCTCGTGAATGCGTCTGCCGAGTTCGAGATGGTAGCCATAGCCTGGGCCCGAATCGAGTCGAGCATAGACGACAATTTCATCTTGTACATAGTTTGGATACACGAAGAACACGTCGGCCGCGTCGGTGCCGATGAGGTACAGCACGCCGTCAACCAGGCCGACGCCCTGAGAGACCGCCGTCGTGGTCGATGAATCCATGCCTCCATTGGAATCATGGACCGTGACCGAGACCGTGAAGATGCCCCCGGTCGAATAGGCGTGGCTGCCGGCAAAGGTGTTGGCGAGTTGGTCGACCGAAATCGACTCAACCGGCGATCCGTCGTTCCAGTCGACCGTTACCGTGTGCAACTCCGAAATGTCAACGTCGGCGAACGACCCGTCAATCGAGACTACGCCATCGGCGGTGCCCTCACACGACTCGTCATGGTCCGAGTTGAGCCCGGTGATCATCGGGCTGCTGTTGACTCCGCTAACCGTAATCACCAGCGTGGCCGACGACGAAGCACCTTCATCGTCACTCATCGTGTAGCCGACCGTAACCGTGGCTGACTCGCCAGCCGACAACTCGTCAAAGTCCGTTCCGACGTCAAACGCAACACTCGTGCCGACGATGCCGACCGAGCCGGTAACGAGACTCGGGCCCGTGCTCAAACCGCTCACGACCACGCTGTCGATCGAGTCGAGCGAGAAGTTTGACGGGTTATCGCCGCCATCCACATCCGTATCGTTGCCCAGCACCCCGACTGTGATTGGTGCGTGTTTCGTCGTGCCGCGGATATCGGAATTGGCCGTCGGATCGTCATTGAGGCCGCCGACCGTGATGATGAGTGTTGCGAACGACGTGGCTCCCTCGTCGTCGCTCATCGTATAACCGACCGTCACGGTCGCGGTGTCCGTGCTATCCAGTTCGTCGAAGTCCGCGCCGGGGTTGAATTCGATCACTCCCTCAGCGCCTTCCTGGACCGTGCCGCTAATGAGGTTCGCTCCAGTGCTGAGACCGCTGACCACTACACTATCGATGGAATCGAGCGAGAAGTTCGACGGGTTATCGCCGCCATCCACGTCGGCATCGTTGGCCAGTACGTTGATCGAAGTGGCTGTATTCTCATTCGTCGCCACCGCATCGCCCGCGGCGACGGGACCGTCATTGATTCCG
>JAJDEH010000275.1 GCA_029259935.1 Planctomycetota bacterium | reverse complement strand
GGCGCAGCATCACCACCAGGCCCAGCATCACCACCGGGCCCAGCAGGGCCGCCGGGCTCAGCAGGGCCGCCCGGTCCAGCAGGTCCGGAATCCGGAGCAACCACGGGGCCCGGTCCACCAGGACCGGCCGCATCCTTCCGTGCCGGCGTGACTCTCTTCGGCGGCTCGACGCGCGCAATTTTTTCAAACTCGTTAAGATTGAATTCCATCGCATCGACCAATCGGTCCACGGTAAGCTCTTCCTCCTGGGTGGCACCGACAACCCGCTTGGGTTTGTCCGTGGCGCTCATCAAACTTCTCATCGAGTCCGAGACTCCTTTTACGTAGACATTATGCGGCGCCGCTCCACTGAACCGCCGCAAGCCGCTTTGGTCGTCCGTGCCGATGGCGTGTTGAAGGCAATCGATATAGGCTTTCAGCACGCGGCGCGAAGCCTGCAGGCGATAGTCGGGAAGTGCCTCATCGTCGACATCCGCTTTCCCTCGGCGGTCGCCGCCGCCGGCGAACCCTCTCGCTCCGCCAGGCTGAGGCCGCCGATCACCTTTGTTGGTGTGCTTCTTGAGTTTTTTCAAGTATTCTGCCCGCTCGTTTTTCAGCCGAGACACTTCGGCGCGACAAATCCGCGAAGCCAATGTTGCGAATTTGTTGACGTTAACGGAAGGGTCCGCCGACGCAATATCGGGAAAATTCAAGCGACCGAATGCGGACGCCGCCGTGCAACGATACGAATAAGGAAGTTCTTCGTTGTCGATAATCGCAATCAAAGTGTTTGGCACGACATTACCCGGCCCTAGATCTCGCATGGCACCAAGAATCTCGATCGCGCGGCGCTTCATCCACAGATGGCCTTCTTCGGTTCGACTGGACGGTGAAGGGGAATTGATCAGGGTGATCATGCGTTCCCCGATTCCCTGGCGATAGGTATCCAAATCCATCCGCTGTTGGGCTGGACGCTGCCCATCCAGTTCCACGTGGCGCTTGATTCCGAGCAAAGCCGCCACCCGAACCGGCTCGATTTGTGATTCGTCGGCGAATGTTCGGACAAGATGGTTGATTGCGTCAAAGTAGGGAACTGGAGCCGCCTTGCCCGCGCCAATCGACTCCGCCTCTCTGGAGTTGAGTTTTCCCAAAATGAGCATCGCGTTGTAGCGGCACGCTGGGTGATAGTCTTCCGTTGCAATCTGCAACATGCGGGCTTGTGTCTTTTCCAAAAGGGTCCGATGCACGTCGGCAGGGACTTCGTCTTTGGGCTTCTCGAAGTAGTCGCGAAAAAACCGAACACGGTTTCTTGCCAATTCTTCCAATGATTCTTCGTCGGCTTGCGTCATCTCGGCAAACACAACCTCATCGAACCACAGATTGAATTTCGTGGCATTCGCACCCAGGGACTCTTGCCCATTGAAGATCTTGTTCATAAGCGATTTGGCGTTTCGGCGGTTTTTCGTGGCATCGTTCTTGCGTCCAAGCGCCGTCTTGAACTCTTCAGGGCTGGTTTCCTTTGAAACGCCGGCGGGCATCCGGATGTCAAAATTGGGGTGAAGCGGGATGGTCTTGTACGTTTTGCCAGACTCGATCTGAGCACGGGCCTGTTGGACCGGCCCGAGTACGCTGATCAGAACGGCCACAGCCGAAAAGACGATCGCGAACCGTCGCGCGCGAGCAGAATCAAAGCAAGATCGAAAAGAAATTTTGGACATGGCGAACGCCTCCCTTATTGCCGCACGTGGCAGTGGCCGCTGAATGGACCAACAGAATACTCGAACACGTGCCAACAACGCGCATTTAAGAAATACAATTTTATGAGCAACGATTTGTGACAAGGCAATTCCATTGAAAAGACCCGGCAAACCGTCACTCACCCCCTGTTCCGGTTTGTGATGGACACTGCCAACTCCTAGACGGCCCACTGAGAGCCTTTATCATTGAAGTCGCAACACGCATCCAACACACTCTGTAGCATAATCCTGATCTCGGCTCCGTGTCAATCTAATCCGTGTCAATCTAAAGTGTTGATAATTGACAAGTTGCGCCGACGGATTGTAGATTGTCGACCATCATGCTGCTGTACACCGACGACTTGTTTTTGGAGCACGACACCGGAGATCACCCCGAGCGGGCTTTCCGGCTGAAAACGGCGGTCGATCGCCTTTCCGAATCCGGCCTAACTGGCCGCTGCGAACAGCCTACCTGGGCAGCCGCTTCGCTGGAGCAAGTAACACGAATTCACCAACCGGATTATGTCAATTGGGTGGATTCTTTCGTTCGTCAGGGGGGCGGGCGGATCGAGGCCGACACGGTGGCCTGTCCGAAGTCGTACGAGGTCGCCATGCACGCCGCCGGAGCGGTCTGTGATGCTGTTGGAAAGGTTGCCAGTGGGGCCGAAAAACGGTCTCTGTGCCTAGTTCGGCCGCCCGGGCATCATGCGCTGGCCGCCGCCCCGATGGGCTTTTGTTTGTTTAATAATGCCGCGATTGCCGCGCGCGAGGCGATTAACCAGCATGGGCTGGACCGGGTGCTGATCGTCGACTGGGACGTCCATCACGGAAACGGAACCCAGGACTCGTTTTGGGAAGACGAACAAGTCGGTTTCTTCTCGGCTCATCGCTGGCCCTTCTACCCCGGTTCCGGCGCGCGGCAAGAAACGGGAAGCGGTAAAGGGCTTGGAACGACGTGTAACTTACCGCTGGAATTCGGCACGTCCCGCGACGACTATCTAGGCCAGTTCACCAACGCGCTGGGTGGCTTCGTGGCGAAAATCAATCCGCAATTGATCATCATCAGCGCGGGGTTCGACGCTCATCGGGAGGATCCGGTCGGCTCGCTGGGCCTTGAGGCAGAGGATTTTGGCAAGCTAACGCGTCTCTTAATTGACATGGCGGATGTCTGCGCCGAGGGCAGGTTGATCAGTGTTTTGGAAGGCGGCTACAACCCTCAAGCCCTGGCAGACTCGTTGGAAGCACATTTGACGGAATTGCTAGGCGCGTAGTCATGACCTATCAATCTCGAATACAACTGTCGACGTCGGGCCACCGCGATATGCAAGATATTACCGATCATGTCACGTCGATCGTGAGGGACAGCGGTATCGAAATCGGAATTGCGCAAATTTTCAACATTGGCAGTACGGCGGTCGTGGGGACCATCGAATTTGAACCGGGATTACAACGTGATTTGCCCGAAATGCTCGATAAGCTGATGCCGCCCAGTCGCGACTATGGACATGAGCAAGCTTGGCACGACGGCAATGGCCATTCACATCTGCAGGCGACCACGTTAGGGCCCACAGTCTCCGTGCCCGTTGCTGGGTCCCGGCCCGTGCTGGGAACATGGCAACAGATTTTTCACCTGGAATGCGACGTCAAGCCTCGTCAACGTGAAGTTGTCGTGACGGTTATGGGGGACGCAGCCGAAAAATCTTCGAATGGAGCGTCGCCTGACGCGGAATAATAACCTATCTTTGAGATGGGAAACGGCCGTTCGGCTCATCTTACATCTCATTCGAGGTTATCTATGCTGCGTGTCGGGGGCGGGTTCGCAAGTTTCAACTTGAGCGCCCAAGAACAGTTGCGCCAGGCCACTCAGGACTTTGTCACCGCTGGTTTGCGGCTGGCAACTCAGACCCGCATTCCGCGAGCCAAAGACGATCCGGCCGGGTTGGTGGCGGTGGAAGCTTTGCGCCGCGAGTTGAATGAACGCGATGCGCAGTTCGCCGCGGCCAATCGGGCGCAAGCACTTACGAACCTAGCCGACAGTGCCCTGTCGCAAGTGAACCCCTTGCTGAATCAAATTCGTGGCAACGTGGTGACAGCGGCCAGTTCGACGACTTCCAGTGAGGAGAGAGCGGCCTTGCAGCTTGAAATTGACGCAGCGCTCGACTCGCTGGATCGTATTGGCGGTACGACGGAAATCCTCGGACTGAACCTGTTCAATGGCACGACGACCATTCGCGTCGGTGCCGAAGGGACGGACTCTCTAACGCTTCCCCGAGTCAGCAGTTCCGCGATTGGAACCGATACTCAAGCGCTGAGAGAATTGGGAAGCGGCGGCGTTGCCAGCCTCGATTCCGGAGACTTGGAATTGTCGCTAGAAATCGTCGACGCGGCACAAAGTGACGTGTCAACAGCGCGGGGCGCGATCGGCGCGTTTCAGCGAACCATTGTCGAATCCAGCGCGGTGGCAGCCGCCAAGGGCGCGGAACTCACCAGCCGAACGATGAGCTTGATCGCCGATACCGATTTTGCCAACGAAACGGTCAGCCTCATACGATCGCAGTTTAAGATGAAAACAACGCTTGCAGCGATTGGCATCGGCTTACGGAGCCAGGACCAGGCGATCGGCCTGTTGTTTGATTCAAATCGCTGACGCCCTTTTTTTCCCGGCCGGGCTGAAATATTGTGGCTGATTCCGCCGCCCGTCGCCTTGGAGGGATCCGCCAGGCGGCGAGGCTTCTTTACGGCATCTTGGGCACCCACTATGTTGAATGGGATTCAAATATCCCAAGTCGAACCTAGTGCCCGTCGATGCAATATCAAAACGTCTGTTTAGAATCTTTCGGCTATACGCTGCCCGACGAGATCGTAACCTCCACGGAAATTGAAGAGCGGCTTGATCCGCTCTACCAACGCCTGCGCCTACCTGCGGGACGACTAGAACTGATGACTGGGATTCGCGAACGACGATTCTGGCCAGTCGGGGCGATGCCCAGCGAGATGAGCGTCCAGAGCGGCGAAAGGGCGATCCACGCCTCGGAAGTCGACCGCCGTGACATTGGCGCGCTCGTGCATGGCAGTGTCTGTCGCGACTTTCTCGAGCCCGCCACGGCCAGCGGTGTTCATTATCGCCTCGGGCTGTCCAGCGATTGCCTTGTCTACGACCTTTCCAACGCATGTTTGGGTTTGCTGGATGGAATGATCCAGGTCGCCAATATGATCGAGCTGGGACAGATTCGAGCAGGGCTTGTCGTTGGCAGTGAAGGCAGCCGTCAACTGGTCGAAACGACCATTGACGAACTGAATCGAAACACGTCTCTGACCAGAAAGCAAATCAAGACCGCGGTCGCCTCGCTGACGATCGGATCGGGCAGTTGCGCCGTTTTGCTCACGCATTCGGATATCACCACCACCAACAATCGTTTGCTGGCCGTCGCCGCCCGCGCGAACACCGAGTTTCACGACCTGTGCCACAGCGGCTGCGACGAAGCCGTCGGCAGCGGTATGCAGCCGCTAATGGAAACCGATTCGGAACGCCTCATGTACGAAGGCGTGGCTACGGGCGTGGAGACATTCAAGGATTTTCTCTCGCGAACTGGTTGGTCTGGCGACGACATCCAAAGAACATTTTGCCACCAAGTGGGGCTGGCCCATCGCAAGTTGCTGCTGGATGAACTTGGCATGCCGACGGAACTGGATTACACGACGGTCGAATGGCTGGGCAATACCGGCTCAGTCGCCTTGCCAATCACCATGGCGGTCGGTTTGGAAAGCGGATTCGTGCAACCTGGCGACAACTTGGCCATGCTTGGCATTGGATCAGGCATCAACTGCGTGATGATGGCGGTCAACTGGCAAAAGACGTTAGTCTCTGGCACGCCCCGGCGGCTGGCCGGAGCGGATAGTTTGAGGACTACTCAGGAGTCAGCCGCACATAGTCCAAGCCAAACATGAAGGCTTTCGCCGCGTTCGGATTAGCTCCTAGAATTTCCACGCCCAATCGGTGTTTTCCTTTCGTCAGTTTTCGGGCCAGAATCGTGATGACACCAGTCGTTACCACGTTCGGTGCGTTGAATAGGTCAACGGGGTCGCCGAGTTTCTCGCCGTCAAGCTTCAATTGAACGATGCCGTAATCGCGGGCGCGCGTCATGACGACCTCGATCCCGTACGGCCCGTCTTTTTCAACCGGTAACTCCAATACGAGACGCGACCCTGGTTTGGCACCGGTCCACCATAGTTGGTCCCCTCGGCTCCACCGATCCGCCGTAAAATTGCCCATTTTTTGGCTGGCCGCGCTGCCGTGCGTTTTTTCCAGAATCTTCATCGATTCACCTTCGATGGCTCCAGGGACTTGACCGGTCTTGGCGTCGATCGGCGCGGGCGGACCCGTGATGGCAACCTGCGTGGGACTTGCCAGATAGGCCGCGAGATCGCGGGTTTCCTCGGGCTTCATTTGGTCGAGCAACCCGTCGGGCATGAGTGAATTATCGGAAAGCTGGCGGTCATCAATGTCGGCCTTGGCGATGACGACCGTGTCATTGATGGTTCGTACGGTAAGGGCGCTTTCGGTCTCTTTTTGAACAAGTCCCGAAACGATTCGCCCATCGGCCAGTGCCAACACGGACATGCGATAGTCTTTACCAAGCACCGCGCTAGGGTCCAAGATGTTTTCCAAAAGGTAGTCCAGGTTGGCTCGATTGGACCCCGTCAATTCAGGGCCGACCTTGCCGCCCTCACCGAACAGCACGTGGCATGAACCACAAGCCTTTGAGAATATTCGCCGACCATTGCTGAGGTTTGGAACATGGGAATTCTTCGCGGTGAGCGTCGTTCGATAGCGGGCGATCAACTGCTGCTTGTCTTGCGACGACGGACGGACCTCGCCCCACACCTGTTTGATGCGGTCGTTCAGCGATTCGTTTTCGAATCGCAACAGTTGACGAATATGGAAAGCGTGAAGGTCGGTGCGAGGAACCACCTTGCTCTCGATCGCCGTGAGCAGCGCGTGTGCGTAGCGTGGCCGTGCGACCAGAGTTCCGATTGCATCGCGTCGTTCGTTTTCGTTGAGCTTCTGGTATTCGGCAAGAACGACCGTTGGGGTACCCGGATCGTCTAGCGCGGCCAGCGCGCGAATCGCCGCCGCGCGCAGACCAGGGTCCTTCAAGACGGCCTGAAACGCGGAAGCCGCGTCGGGATCGCGACCTCGCACCAATATCTCCAAGGCTTGGCGGCGTTGGGTCAATCCGCTCTTGGAATCCATCAGTCGCTGTCGCATGCGCGGGAAAATTCGCTTATCTCCCAAGATGATTGCCACTTGGTCGGCGCGGTCGCGTACTTCGGCGCTTTCGCTGGTGGTTAGTTTTTCATAGGCAGCGGTCCATGCTTGCGGCATGGGAATGCCAACACGGCCCTCGAATGCCCGTTGCATTTCGTTCAAGATAGCCAACTCCTGTTCGACGGACTTGACCGTGGTTAGCAGTTCCGCCACCTGCTCAATCGCCTTGATATCGTTGGCGGCTCGTCGGATCAAATATTGCGAAATGAGCGGTACCTCGGTACTAAGTGATAGCTCTAACGCCCGCGCCGGATCGTCCTGGACGAGCGGCTCGATGCCGTACCAGTACATCAACGGCAGGTTGTGATCCTGGCTGTCTTCCTCGTGGCTGGCAAGCGCTTCGGCAATCGGCCATCGCTCACCGTTGGGCAGCCTCTGTAGCGCTGATGCAAGGTAGAGCCGTACAACCGGCGACGGATCTTTCACGGCCAACTGCTTCATCCTGTCGAGAAACGTCTTTGAGACTTCGCCGTCTTCCAATTGCAGTTGGATTGTCCATGCTCGGATGTATTCGTCCGGGTCGTCCAGTCGTGACAGTGCATCGACTTCACTGAAGCCATCGGTCACGTGCAGCGTCCACAGCGCCTTGAGCCGCGTGGGTGGCGATTCACTGCTGTTGATGACCTCACTGAGCATTTGATGGACGTTGCTGTCTTGGCCGCGCTGTTGCAAGATGCGGCGGGCCGTGCGGCCGTACCAATCATTCTTGTGCGACTGAAGTGCGGTGAGCTCCTTGTTGCTGAGCTTGCTGAGGTCCACCTTCTTGGGCTTCGTATCGCCATACACGACCCGATAGATGCGGCCATTCGTGCGATCCCAAATCTCCGGGGTTCTGCGGTGGCACGCGTTTTTGTCGTACCAGTCGATCAGGTAGACCGAACCGTCGGGGCCGTAGCGAAGGTTGATGCCGCGAAACCAACGGTCGTTCGCCAACAACAGATCCTTGCCGTGGTGGCCGACATATCCTGACCCCTCCCGTTCGAGCAAATCATTATTGACGCGATTTCCGTGAATATTATTGAAGAAGATGTGATTGCGATGTTCGTCGGGCCAGTTGTCGCCCAGGTAGACCATGGCCCCACAATGAGCATGACCGCCACCCGCCGCCGATGTGTCGTTGGGTACGATCGGCTCGTGGCCCCACCAGGCGTGATCGCGAATGTTGCCGATGTAGTGTACGTGATCGGCAATCGTCTTGATGTCGTCGTAGACGTGCGGATTGAAATGTTGCCCCGCTTGGCGTCGATAGCGGGCTCCTTGAATCACATGAAACAGATGCGGAATGACGCAGGCCGTAATGAATGCCTGGCCGCGATCATTGAAGTCGACGCCCCATGGATTGCTCGACCCGCGAGCGAACACATCAAACTCGTGCCGTAGCGGATGATACCGCCACACTCCCGCATTCAAAGCAGTCCGCTCTGCATCAGGCGTTCCCGGCTTGCCGACGCGCGAATGCGTGAAGACGCCATGGCATCCGTAAAGCCAACCATCGGGCCCCCAAATAAAGCTGTTCAACGTCTCGTGTGTGTCTTGAAAACCAAAGCCGTCCAGCAATACTCTGGGTTCTGCATCCGGCTGGTCGTCGCCATCTTCGTCGGGAATGAACAGCAAGTACGGCGGCGCGCCCACCCACACTCCGCCGAAGCCAACTTCCAGGCCGCTGACAAGATTCAGGCCCTCGATAAAGACCTTGCGTGAATCCAGCGTGCCATCGAGATCGGTGTCTTCGAGAATGACGATCTTGTCTTTGCCTGCGCCTTCCGGCGCGCGAATTGGATAGGTGTACCCTTCGGCCACCCACAACCGGCCGCGATGATCGAAGGCCATGGCGATCGGCTGGTGAATTTGCGGTTCGCCGGCGGCTAGTTGAACACGAAACCCTTCGGGCACTGTCATCGCCTTGGCAGCTTCCGCCGGTGGCAAGCCGGCTTGAAGGGCTTTCGCCTTTTTCGGCATGGCGGCGTCGAACTCTTTTTTGCTTACGCGTTGACGCTGTTGAAGGTGAACGAAGGTCCCTTTCTTATTGCCCACTACAATGTCTGGCAGCTTGTCGCCGTTCACGTCTGCCACTTGCACTTGCGTACCGACGCCGGAATCGTCGTCGATCTTGATTGGCACAAAGCGAACGTTGTCCGCGCCCTTGCCGTCTCGCATCAATTTGAACCAGTAGAGAACCGCCGGTTGGTTGCCGCCCGGGTCGTGGCCGTTGTGCGCCCAGTATCTTTTGCCCGTGACAATGTCCTTGAGTCCGTCGCCGTCCATATCGATCAACTCAATCGCGTGGAGTTGGCTGAAGGCCACGCCATATTCGTTCGGCTTGTCATTCGGATTCAGAATCAGATGTTGCTCGAAGCCGATTCCGCCCGGCGCGTCTTTCGCCGGCTTGTGTTCGTACCAGACCAGCCCCCAGGCGTGCGCGGCGAGTCCCGTGATGACGTCGTTGTCGCCGTCGCCGTCCACATCATAGACATACATCTGCGACCCGCCGGGACCGGCAAACTGAAAAGGGCGAAATTCCCATTGGGGGTCGCCTTCGAGCTTCTTCGGCTGCTGCCACCAGCCGTTCTTTTCCAGCAGGTCCATCCGCCCGTCGCCGTCCACGTCGCCAACCCCTAAGGCATGCGTGAAGCGTCCCCCCGCGGCTTGCCGCGAGATGCGGCGGAACTTCCAAGGCTGCGTTGGATCACCACGGTCGGGCGACGCAAAGCCAAAGAAGCCGCCTTGGCTACAAACAATTTCCGGCTTGCCGTCACCGGTCAGATCGGTCCATGCGGGTGATTCGTTGTCGACGGTGTCGAGTGCTAGGTGACGCGGCCAGTGAGCCCGGTTCTTTTCGTTGCCGGGATTCTCGTACCAAAACGCTTCCTTTCCAGGGAAGCCATAAACCAAAACATCAAGCCAGGAGTCACCGTTGATATCATCGACGAAGGTAAAAAAATTGTCGGAATAGCCTTTCGGATCGAAGGGCTTGACCGCGTCCAGCTCAGACTTTTTCTTGAAATCGGGACCCGCGTACCAGTAGGGTCCGGAAACCACATCGCCATGGCCGTCTTGGTTGAGATCGCCCTGGGCAGCGCCTTCTCCAAAAAAAGTCTCTGACAAGACGTGTTTGTCGAAGGAGAGCAGCGAGAAATCGTCGGCACCGATAGAGCCGTGGGGATCAACGAGCGAACCAAGAGTAATGAACAGAACTAGCAGCGGCAGACAGCGTGTCATGATTGGATTCCGGTGAGTGTCGCGCGGGAAATAGAGGGGAGGCAAAGCGACTGCATCGACCTTATTGTAGCACGTGAAAAACGCGCCGCACCATCAACGGATCTCGCGAGTTCTAAGAGGATTCGTCCTTCATCGGAACGATCGAACTCGCCGCGACTTGAATCTTGTGAGAATGAGACGGTCGACGAGTCAGTCGTTGTTGGCTACCGACGACGACTCAAGGTCCCAGACACACCATTGTGCTATTTCTCGCAGTTTGCCGCCTTGCATGAACTGCTGGCGACAATCATTTCTCTGGACTTTGCCGCTGGAAGTCTTGGGCACGGACCCGGCACGGACGAGAATGACCGCGTCGGGAGGCAGTTCGTGCTGCGTATTCACGGACCGGCGAATAAGCTGAATCACGTCATCCCAGCCATCATGTCCGTTGCGTTCGACTTCGCAAACAATCACTAGCCGCTCGCTGCCGTCATGGTCGACCGCGAAGGCCGCCGAGCCGCCGGACCGCACTCGTTCGCTGCAGTCTTCGACGGTACTCTCGATATCTTGTGGGTAACGGTTTACGCCGCGGACAATAATTAGATCCTTGAGCCGGCCCGTGACGAACAATTCGCCGTCATGCAGAAAGCCGAGGTCACCGGTGCGTAGCCAGTGTTGGTCTCCGTTGCCGTTGATATGGGCATGAAATGTCTCGTCGGTCTCGTCGGGCTTGTTCCAATAGCCTTGGCCCACACTGGGACTGCGCACCCAAATCTCGCCGATGCGGCTCGTGTCGGTAAGCTGCCTCGTTTCGGGTTCGACAATTACCACCTCCTCGTCCGGAAGCGCCCGACCGCAACTGATCAGTTCTCGCGATATTCCTTCACCATTGGACATGGGAACGACTCGGTTGTCGTCGATCGCCCGGGCGTCAAACGATTTACAAATCGGAGCTTCGGACTTGGTTCCTCCTGTGACGATCAGCGTCGTTTCGGCCATGCCGTAACACGGGTAGTGCGTTTCCGCCCGGAAGCCATACGGACGGAATTTCGCTGTGAATGCTTCCAAGGTCGCCGAACGAATTGGCTCGGCACCGTTGAACGCAATATCCCAGGAACTCAAGTCGAGCCCGTCGCACTCCTCCGTCGTTATCTTTTCGTTGCACAAACCATAGGCAAAATTCGGTCCGCCGCTGATTGTCACGCCATAGCGGGTGATCGCCTTCAACCAGCGAACCGGTTTGAGCAGAAAAGCCATCGGCGAAATCAGCACGTTGGGGCGGCCAAAGTACAACGGACTAAGCACGCCCCCCAATAAACCCATGTCGTGATAGGTCGGCAGCCAAGTCATGCCGCAGCCGGTACGACTGAACTCAAAGGCTTGCGTAATGATTCCGCAATTGTGCATCAAGTTTCCATGAGTCAGCATGACGCCCTTGGGTTCGCCCGTGGAACCCGACGTGTACTGCAGCATGGCCACGTCGTCGTTGTTGATTTGCCGAGGCTGCCATTGGTCGGCTTGAGCGGTGTCGAGTTGGTCGGTCGCCAGCCAGTTCAGTTGTTCGAGGCCCGGCGAATCCGACAAGCTTCCTTCGACGCGTTGCAACACGTCGGACACGGTCAGCGCAATTCTGGCTTCGGCGTTGTCCGAGATCGCCTCGATCCGCTGCATGTTGCGATTCTTGCGCGGTGGATAGGCGGGGACGGGAACGGCGCCTGCGTACAGACAACCGAAATAGGCGGAGACAAATTCCAAACCCGGGGGATACAACAGCAATGCGCGTTGGCCCTGTAAGCCGAGAGTAGCGATTTGAACCGCGATGGCGCGGGCTCGCCGGTCGAGCATTGCGTACGTAATCGAGCGCTCGTCGTCTTCGCCGTCCTCCAGATAGATGAACGCCACATCGGACGGCTGGACTTGCACCCAATACCGAAGACGGTCAACGAGGTGAGTATCAGGCGGGCTAAAGGGCGCGAAAAGTTCGTCTAACGTCACTGTTATCGGAACTCCCAAGGGCTGCTAGCGTTGAATATCCTTGTCAGTCGTCTCAGCGAGGCTCCATCCAATCGCCTGTACACTAATAGGTTATCGAGTCGGGCCGGGTCGCGGATTGAGTCGGCCGCCGAATGGCGTCACATCCGTCAATCGCGTGGAAAAATCGGTGCGATTTTTCCGAATTCAAGGATGCTACCGGCGGGCGTCGTTCTCATTGCGACCCCACGCAATCTACCCAGACTACCAGTTTAGCGATGAGTGTTCAATCGTTCTCAAAACTTAGGTAGCCGAAATACACTAGATAAATGGGCGACTCGAGAAAGGCCAGATCAGGAAGGCAAAGAAATCACTAAATGCGAGGAACTCGTAGGCTGATCAGCCATACGCAATGCGACTGATCCCTACCAGGCTGCTTAAAGATGCAATGTTGGCGGGCAATCGACACGGTCGGTGCCGGCTGTAGGCTTGAGCCACTCTCTCGCTAGGTCTTACCGCGCGACTCGGAGGGCTGTATTCGCTTGGCGGGCGTATTCGAATCTTCAGCCGGATCGGGTTCGGTTTCGTCAATGAAACCGTCCAAGATCTGCAGGTATCCATTCAGCGCGGCACCGTTGGGACCCAGGTCTTTTTGAAGGTCGCGCAACCCGTTTCGTGCCTTGATGGCGTCCTTTCGCAAGTCCGAAAGATCCATCTTGCCAGACATCAACCCTTGCAGTCGTTCGTTAAAATAGCCTTTTACTCCGGGAACACCGAGCAGCGGTATTTGCTTCTCCAGATCTTTCATCATTCGAGAATCGATCCCCTCGGTTCTCAGTTTCTGAACAATATCCTCAGGAGTCTCGCCCCTTTTTTTGCGCGTGCCTAGACCAGGATCAATGCCCAGTTTCGGCAGCGCCTTATTCAACTGTTCGGTCCCCACGCCGAATGCTTTCAGTTCTTCGCGAGATAGCCCGCCGGTAGCTCCCTGATACTCTGGTCCACTCAAGGGATTTTGATGCTCTGGCGGGGCCGAGGAAGGACGAGCGGTGTCAACCGATACAGGCTTTCGGTCGCCGAACGTGATGGCCACTACCTTGTCTCGTTGAAGTGAAATTTCGCCGAGTACTTCGCTCGATAATTTCAGATCCTTATCGGACAGCGACAGAACTTTGCCGTTGAGCGTGTCGCCATTGATTAGTTGAATCGTGTCGGCGTTTGCTCCTGCCGCAAAAGCACCTAAAGCCCAACCGCATAACAAACAAGTTATCCAACGAAACTTCATAGCTAGGCTCCTTCGAGTGCCGCTTGGCGAGAGTGGAATGTATTAAGTGTAGAGGGCTTTGCGAAGCAAGTCGAGTTCTGAGTACCGATGTGTGCGGCAACTTTTTCTGGCGAACTCGTGATGGACATCCGCAACGTGAGGAAAAGCCGTGAAAATGGCGACAGCATATAGCCGCTGGCGTGAGCCGGCGGATAGTCAGTCGTAAAGAACCGAGCCGCGAAAGCGGCGACAGCACGACGAATCGAGCAACATTACTCAACTGCTTTCGCCGCTCTCGCGGCTTGACGAGAGATCTTCTATCAATCTGCGGGCTGGCACCCGCAGCTACATGCTGCCGCCGTTTTCACGGCTTTAAAAACGGCGGACCAATGGACGCGGTTCGGTCGCGACATAAGCCTTCATTAGGGCAGTTGTTATGCTCGCCACTAATTTTTGCCGCACACGTACCGATTCGATTACCGGGATACATGTTCTTCCACCGCGAACACGAAAAACACCAATCCGAAATATTAGCGAGGCGGCCGACGCTGTAACGGGTTGAGTTCTCAGTGGACACGTGGTCGTTGATGTTAGGCGGACGCCAAGGTTGTTGCTTGTAACGAGTCCTCGGATTCACGAGCATCGATAATCCGTGTTCCGTCACGATCTGTCACGGCAACGCGAATTTGACCAGGAATCAGATCCTTGGAGTATCGAACGATCAGCCCCGCGGCGAATTCGATGCTGCTATCCGTGATGGGGCCGACCAGCAGCGCGGCGGGTCCGACAAAACTGTGCGGCTCAATCAGCGCGGTGCTGCTGGCGTCTTCCATCTTGTGCATGTACTCAAGTTGCGTATTGTCTTGTTGGTTTCGCCCTACCACGACTTTGGTCCGCGCATCCAAGCGGAAGTGCCGGCCCACGTTTAACAGTTCAAAATCCCAGCGTTGGCTATCGGGTTCGATTTCCACCAAGTCCATCACTTTCTTGGAGAAGAGCGGTTCGGTGAGTGAGCAACCGGTCGAGGGCGTCGGGATGTGCTTGAGCCCAAACTGTTTGGCTAGTTCGATGAGCCCTTTTCGCGTCCGCCCTTGAAAGTCATACAACTTTTCTCGATCGACGAGTCCGTCCCGTTCGGGCTTCGTCGGTGGCAGCAGTTTCGCGGAAAGCGGCCGCAGCAGCAGATCTTCCAGATGGCTGTGGCGGGAGATCACGTCGAGATCGCGACGTTTCTGGCTCATCGGCCGCTGGCCCACCACTTCGCCACTGACCACGAATTGCGAATCGGATTGCTCCATGAACCGCTTGGCCATTTCGAACATATAGATGCGGCAATCGACGCAGGGATTGGCCGCCTTGCCACGGCCAAACTGTGGATACTTCACCAGATCTAGATAGTCGTCTTCCTGACCGATGACCGTCAGGCGAACATCCAGGTCGCGCGCGGCTTGAGCGGAAAGGTCTTGGCAGCAGGTAAATACGGTTTTGAAATTCAACGCCTCGACTTCGACGCCTTGCTCTTGCATGATGCGAATCGCCAGCATGCTGTCCAGGCCGCCCGAAAGTAAAGCTACACATCTTGCTCGCATGTCAATTCGGGTTATCCGTCGTCACTGGTATCAGGAAACGGAAGGTCTTCTCCATTGATTTCAGAAAGCGCGTTACTGGCCGCGCGTTGTTCAGCTTCCTTCTTGTTTTTTCCCCAAGCCGGTTCGTAACGGCTGTCGCCGATCATCGCCGCAATCTTAAAACACTTGCTATGATCGGGGCCCTTTTCGTCTAGCAACATGTAAACGGGAGTCGTGCCGAAATCCTTTTGGGCCATTTGTTGCAACTGCGATTTGTAGTTGCCTTCTCCATCGCCGGCGACGGCCTGATCGATCTCGGGTGAAATATAGGTCGTGATAAACTTGCGCGCCTCGTCGAGCCCGCCGTCCTGATAGATGGCCGCCACCAGGGATTCAAACACATCGGCCAAAAGAGAATTCGGAACGGTCGCCATTCCCTTCCCAACCAGCAAGAACTCCGTAAGGCCGAGCGAATCGCTGATCTTCGCACAGGTTTGACGACTGACGACCACCGACTTTACCTTGGTGAGGTCGCCCTCAAGGTAGTCGGTGTAACTTAGGAACAGCATGTCGCAAACCACAAAGCCAAGAATCGCGTCGCCCAAAAACTCCAAACGCTCATTGGATGCCAAACGATGGTCAGCGCCCGAAGCGTGCGTCAATGCCGACCTCAACCACTTCTTGTCGTTGAACGTGTAGCCTATCCGCTCCTCGCATCGGCGGAATAGCTCCAGAAGTTCCGGTTCGATCTCAGTCTGCAGGAAAGGGCTCATGGAAGATAAGTTCTAAATCATTCGACACAACTCGCATCCATTCGAAGTCGACACACTCCGGCTAATGACTGGTCATGCAATTTTCTCTCGTAACTACACTCGCCAGGAGGTGGAGCCTAGTTTGCTTGCTTCCAAACACGAAGGAGTACTTACCAAGCGACCTAAGGATCGAGGGATTGTAAATACGACTTAACACCCCTCCAGGGGAGAGGCAGCCCCGTTATTCGCGAATCGAGTTGTAGTGAATTTAACCTAAACCTAACGGCAACAAGCTGTTTTGTCAATGTAACGTATCCGAGGTTCGAGGATCGGCAGCCGACGGAATTTGGCAAGCATGGAGAAATCGGCTGACACTCCGACCAGTTCGCGGATGCGATTGCATTGCGGAATTTCCTGTCCAGCGCGGCCGAGGAGTTCCCCGCCGCTGGTAAGGCGATCGCTTGATCGAAACCGTCCTTGTCCCAGGAGTTGGTCGGCGAGATGTCTTATTTACTAGGTTGACTTCGTTGTGGACGTTCCCAAGAATGCACCCAGCAGATAAATTTCCCACAATCGCATGACATCGCGTTTCATGGCTACGCGGTGTTTCCATTTGTCCAGGGCACAAAGGATTCTAAATGGCACACCTGCCACGTCTGGCAATTGGTACCGTGCAATGCGCTGCGGACGAGCGACCATTACAATGGGGGCTCATGGAGGTCTTAAAGAAGCGCTGCGTTCATGTTCAGACCTTTCACTCTCAGGCACATTTTGCCGCCTACGACGGGTCTCACGTTACCGGTCGAAAGCAGCGCCATCTTGATAGCTGGTTGATGAACCCAGAGGTGTGCCAGGAGATTCTGGCGCACGGAGCGGCTTGCAGTGATTTGTCGATCATCAAGGGCACCTTTTGTGGTCCCACGGGCCCGACGCGCGGTGGTTGCCTAGAAACGCTTTGCGAATGGCTCGACCTGCCGGCCATCCCGGTCGTCGATGTCTCGATTTTGGATCCATGCAATTTGCCGGACCGGCCAAAGAACCTATCGGGCATTTTTTTGGACGGCGTTCGAGATGCGGAGGATGCTCGATTTTGGCAAACGAATCTGGAAACGCTCTGGAACGCACCGGTGGTCGGATGGCTCAGTCTGCCGCCCGAACTGCGCGCGGTCGTTGCTCGGCATCCCAACGTCACGGAGGTCCCCGGTTCCTTACTTCAACACTTGGCTTCTCGATTAGAAAGACAGGTGGATGTCGACCGGCTGATGCGGATTGCGGCGCAGCGAGCCTTTCCCGCCGTGTCGAATCGGCTGTTCAAAAAATTCCACAACGACCAACCGCTGACCGTGGCCATTGCCTACGACGAGGCGTTTCATCGCTACTTTCCGGACACGCTTGAATTGCTCAGCGCGGGCGGTGCGCAGATCAAGGACTTTTCCCCACTTCGTGGTGATCGCGTTCCCGCGGAAGCGGACGTCGTATATATCGGATGTGGCCGCGTTGAAAGATACGGCCCGCAACTGTCCGCCAACTATTGCATGCAGGAGTCTTTAAGATCGCACGTTCGGCGTGGTGGGCGAATCTATGCGGAAAGCGGTGGATTGGCTTATCTCGCGCGACAAATGGTGTTGCCCAATGGCTCTGAGCATCGCATGACGGGCGTGCTGCCTATCGCCGCTCGGTTCAACGCGAAGCCTCGGCCGATGAAGCCGGTTCAGATCACGATGGTCCGCGACAACTGGCTGGGCAGTTCCACGACTCGGCTGCGAGGTTATCTGAATTCAAGCTGGAGTATCTCGCCGGCAAGCGAGCGCGTGGCGGGCGGTCGCGAGATGAAGCTGATCGGCCGGCATCAGGTGATCGGCAGCCGCATGCATCTCTGCTTCGCCGCGCTGCCCCAGTTCTTGCAAAGCTTTTTCTCGCCCGTTCCCGCGACTTCGCAAGAAGTGTCCGCGGCGGCCATCACCTAATGACGGCCAATCCGTGCCGTTAGCGGTAAGTTGTTGAACTGCCGCAATCTCTCGCCCAAACAAATCTTCGCGTAGAGCATCGAGGATGCTTTCGTACTCGCGAATTCGCTATTAGAATGCTGCCAAGCAACGATTTGTTCCGCTCCCTGTTTCCTTGCCCGCAATAGACGGTGTTCCCGATTCCATGATGATTCCTCTTCGACTCAGCGTGATGATGTTTCTCCAATTCTTCCTGTGGGGAGTTTGGTACGTGACGGCGTACCCTTTCTTGCAGAATATTGGCTTTAATGGAACGGACATTGGCTGGACCTATTCCGTTGGTCCCATCGCGGGCATGATCTCGCCGATTTTTGTGGGAATGATCGCTGACCGTTTTTTTTCCACCGAACGGGTACTGGGGGTGATGCACCTCTTAGGCGGCGTTGCCATGTTAGGCGCCGCGGCGATGCTTGGTGACGCGAGTCGCGAACCGTTCGTGATGTTTGGGCAAGAACTCTTTACCTTTCCCAAGTTGGCAATTTCTGAGGATCCACAACCGGCATGGATCATCAATCTGTGCTTCTTTGCTCATATGCTTTGCTATTTTCCCACGTTGGCGCTGACGAATTCGCTGGCGCTACAAAACATGACGAATGCCGAGAAGCAGTTCCCGCTGATTCGAGTCTTCGGAACGATTGGCTGGATTGTCGCGGGAATCACGCTGAGTTGGCAGGGCTGGGACGCGTCCATCAACTTCTTCTTTTTGGCGGCGATCACTTCGTTCGTTCTCGGCTTGTACAGCTTTACTTTACCTCATACTCCCCCTCCCGCCGCAGGCGAGAAAGTAACCGTTTCAGAGGTATTGGGCCTGAAAGCACTTGTCATGTTTAAGCGACCAGCCTTCGTCGCGTTCATGATTTGCTCATTCCTGATCTGCATTCCATTGGCGTTCTACTATCAGTTGGCGGCTGTCTTCGTGACTAATTCCGGAATCGCTAGTCCCGCATTCAAGATGTCGTTTGGGCAAATGTCCGAGATCTTTTTCATGTTGGTGATGCCTCTGTTTTTCGCCCGCCTCGGAGTTAAGTGGATGCTGTTTATCGGCATGTTGGCTTGGGTTGCCCGGTACGCCCTATTTGCCATGGGTGCCGACGACACTGTTGTTTGGATGATTCTGGCGGGAATCATCTTGCACGGCGTTTGCTATGACTTCTTCTTTGTAACCGGCCAGATTTACACCGACAAAGCAGCTCCCTCTAAGATCCGATCGCAAGCTCAAGGGCTGCTTGTTTTCTGTACGCTTGGCATGGGAATGCTGATCGGAGCGCAGACGGCTGGAAGAGTGGAAGAGACTTTCAAGCCGGCGGATTTTGAGCTGCTTTCTAAATCCGCAATCGCCGTCGGCAACGAAATCAAACGTTTGGAGGACAAGGACGGCAAGGCAGGAGAGGAGCAGAAGGCTCGACTTGAAGATGTCGAGGATCTGAACGAGTTTTTGGCCAATCCGGCCTTAACCAAGAAGGATCTGGTGGAATCCGCCCTTCAGTCCGTTCAATCTGGTTCCGCCGAGGTCGCTCAGTTGCAGTCGTTGCGCCGCGAACTCTTACTGAAGCCGGTCAATTGGAAAATGATTTGGACGCTGCCCGCCGGCTTTGCAGCCGTGATCATGGTTCTTTTCGCGCTCGTCTTCTACGACGACACCAAGAGCAGCCAAGAAGAGAAATCAAATAAGCCAATGAAGCCTTAGGTTGCGTTCAACCGAGCCTAGCCTTCCATGCGGACGTTAAATGCGTTCTGTTGAAACTGCTGGAGTCCCTCTTCCTTGCTCGGGGCCGGAAGGGACTGGAGCGGTTGCTGGAACGATCCTCCGCGCGGTGCATTTTGCAGGCCGGCCGGCACGACATTCGAAGAATGCTGCTTGATTTGGTGATGAGGGCTGGTCTGAGTCGGGCGCTGAGCCTGGAAGTTGCGACCCGATCGCGGTTGCGAGGCCAATCGTTGCACCATCTGCTGGGCAGCGGCGATCGATGGGTCGAGTTCCGTCGCTTTGGCGAAATGATGCGCGGCTTGTTCGGTTTGTTGGCGCTGGTAGAGGAAGACCCCCAAGTTGTAATGCGCGACGGCCGGGCCATGGGCTTGGGCCAAATGGTGATAGGCGTCGTCGGCGCGGCCCATTTCCACTAACACGGCGGCGATGTTGTTACGATAACGGCTATTCGTTCCATCTATGGCAATGGCCCGGGCTAACACGTCGGCTGACTCGCGGCTTCTTCCTTGCCGAGCATAACAGAGGCCCAGGTCGTTGAGGGCCACCGAACTGCGCGGATGAGCTTGAATCGCCCGCTGGTACTGTCCAACGGCTTCATCGAACTGCTCCCGCCGATCATGAACTCGCGCGGAACTAAGCAGCGCGGGAAGATGATGGGGAGCCGATTGCAGCGCCTTATGATACTGTTGCTGAGCGGCATCAAAGTTGCCGCGCTGTTCGTGAATTTTACCCGCGGCGACGAACACGTCCGGATTGAGCGGACCCGAGTTGCTGTTCAAGCTGGTGGGATCGTTCGCGGGAACGACCTTGGGCTTTGGATGCATCGAATTCGCCACCGACTGGCCAGCTCGCTTCATGGCCGACGCGACTCCGGCGGTCAGTCCGGGCTTTTTTTGCGGAGCGCGCTGGCCCAACGCGGTGCCTTGCAGCGGCGCGTTGGAATTGGCCTGAAGCGGGACAACGGGAGCCCCTGACCTCTTGGCCATGCGACCGCCAAACAGCCCTCCACAACCTGACAGGCCGAGGGTCGTCATTGCGAGTAATACGATAAAATTGGCTGGTCGCGTTTTCACCCTGTATCTCCATATAGGGGTGGCTATCGTCACTCGACTGAACCGTCATCCGTCGCGGTTCCGGCGGCTTCTTATGCAGAGCCTCAAAACAAACATCGTCGCGGATTCACCAACCCCTGAAGGTAATTTGGCGAATACAGACAAATCTTACTGCTGCTAGTATGGGGGTGCTAGTTACCACCACCACCGCTGCTGCTGGCCGAAGCCGCTGACAGTACGGGCGATGGCACGGCGGCCTTATTCTTGGTCCACATTTCGTTCACGTAGTAGCCCTTGGCATTAAGTCCACCGGGGCCGATATCGCTGCGGACGACGGCGGGCATCGCACTTGCCGGCAGCATCGACGCGACCGCTTGTTGGACGCGATCCACTCGGCCTTCGGTGGCATCCAACGTCGACCCACGCAATACAAAAATGGTGCGCCGCTGGGGCGGAGCTTGGGTGGCAATCCATAGAATCTTGGCTTGTCCGCCAGCCGTTAGTTCGCCTGATTCGGCATCGAAATCGAAATGAGAGAGTGTATTCTCAATTTGCCAACCCCGAGCAATGTAGGGATCGTAGGCTGTCCGTACAATCTGCCGGTCGTGATACCGGAATGGTTCGGGAAAGGCATTGTTGCGATGGAAGTCGACCTTCACTCGCCCCCAAAAGCTGTGCCACCAATTGGGGCCTTCCGCGCGGCAGGTGCCCGCGACCGTCGTCAGAACAAACGTCAAACACAATATTAAATGAACGCGCCGCATGAGGTTCGCCTCCAAGCTGGGCGGAAGTGCCCGGTTTCGGGCATCTGGTAAGTCTGTCTCTCGTCCTTGATATCGGTCGGCGCGCGCGGTCGTCTCCGGTCCCAATGAGGATGGAATTAAGAATCCGCCGGATTCAGCTAGCGATTACCCATGGCTGGCAGCATTTCGTTGACCATGGTGATTGCAGCGGGGCCAACGAGAATGACGAAAATGCCAGGAAAGATGAACAAAACCAGAGGGAAGATCAGCTTGACGGCGGTTTTGGCCGCCCGCTCTTCGGCCAGTTGCCGGCGCCGGGTACGCATCGATTCGCTTTGCACCCGCAGGGCTTGCGCGATACTCGATCCAAACTTGTCGGCCTGAATGATGATCGACGCCAGCGCGCGCAGGTCGTCCACACCACTCCGTTGGCCCAGTTCGTGTAGCACTTCCGAGCGGGGGCGGCCCATCTGCAACTGCATGTTGCAAATGCCGAACTCTTCCGCGATCACGCGATACGACTTCTTCATTTCCTCGGCTACTTTTCGCAGAGCCTGATCAAGCCCCAGGCCGGCTTCCACACAAACCACCATCAGGTCCAAGGCGTCCGGAAGCCCCAGGAAAATTGCTTCTTTCCGCTTGCTTCCAATGAACCACACCAAAAGGTCCGGCAAGTAAAACAGACCGCCGACAAAGGCGACGATCTTGGAAAGACTGACCATGGTGAAAGTGGGGTCTAACAGGAAGGAACCTCCGCCCAGAAAAAGTCCCAGCATCAGCCCCGAAAACTTGAGCCCCAGGAAGATGGTCTGAGAGCCTTCATGACGGAAGCCCGCGTGGGCGAGCCGGGCTTTCAGTTTCCCTACTTCCTTCTCGGTCTTGGGCCGTAGCGGTTTCGCCAGCGCGGGCGTCGCCCTTTCCAAAAGGGAAGTCATGGTATCGGCGGCGCCTGACCGGCCGTCTTCGCGACGGGCACGCGCCGCGGGATCACGTATTTCTTCCAATCGTTCATCGCTGCGCGATTTGCGCGACGAGAACCACTCCAGCACCAACCAAGCCATGGCGGCAAAGAGCCCAAAAGCCGCATAGGGAAGGATAGTGACGATGCTGAAACCTTCGGCAAATAGTGCGACCACGATTACACCTTGATGTTAACGATTTTGCGAATGACGAGCGCGCCGAGGATCTGCATCACAACCGCTCCGGCCAGCATCTTCTGGCCCAAGGGATCCTCGAACAGCATCATGACGTAGCTTGGATTCAACCGGTACACCACGACGGCCAGGACTGGCGGCAAGGACAACAACACGATTCCGGATAAGCGGCCTTCGCCGGTTAACGCTTGAACTTGGCCCCAGATCTTGAATCGTTCGCGGACCAGGGCACCGATCTTGTCGAGGATCTCAGCCAAATCGCCACCCGTCTGCCGTTGCAGGATGATCGCGGTCACGAAGAATCGCAGGTCGAGGTTGGGGACCCGGTCGACCATTTCTTCCAGCGCGTCTTCCAGCGGAATGCCAAAGTTCTGTTCTTCGTAGACCCGCACGAATTCGCTCTTAATCGGGTCTTTCATCTCTTCGGCTACCAAGTTCAAGCCGGCCGCCAAACTGTGGCCGGCTCGCAGTGCGCGGGAGATCAACTCCAGGGCTTCGGGCAGTTGTTTGGCAAAGGCACCCAGTCGCCGCTTGCGTTGAAAGAACAAAATAGGAAAGGGAATTGCACCAAAGACGAGGCCGACCAAGGGAGCCGCTCCCATATAGATTCCGGTCAGCAGCCACACCACGGCGCTGCCCACGGCCAGTCCGCCGCAAATCATCAGAAACCTGGTCGGTTCCATCTTGGAACCCGCCTGCTCGATGAACAAACGTAAATTGAGAAATTTCGCGACGAAGGTCTCGACCGCGCCGGGCATGTCGTCGAGCGCACCGGCCAGCAGTTCTGACTGTCCTCCGTCGCCCTCGCGTCCCGAACGTCCCGGCCCCTTGCCGGTCAGCATCTGCAAACGGTCTTCGGCGGCACTCGGCTCGTTGCTGCGCACAAGGAGCGCGACTCCGCCTACGAGTGCGGCGACTGAAACAAACGCGGCGATGCAGACAAAAACTACAAACATTGGATTGTTCTTAGGTTGAAATAGAAGCCATGTAAATTCAGTCGCCGGGAACCGCGACTAGTCCACCATCATGACCCGTTGCCGGAAAGCGCTCGCGGGCAACCGTACGCCGGCGGACTCCATATGGTCCATGAACGTTGGCCGCACGCCGGTCGCCATGAAACGGCCTTTCGCACGGCCGTTTTCATCGATCCCGTCCTGCTCATAAAGATAAATGTCCTGCATGATCACCGTGTCTTGCTCCATGCCGACGACTTCGGTGACGTGCGTGACTTTTCGCGGTCCGCCTTGTAAGCGGTTGGCTTGAACAATTAGGTGTACCGCGCTGGATATCTGTTGACGCATCGCTTTGATCGGCAATTCAAACCCGGACATCATGATCATGGTCTCGATACGGGCAATGGCGTCGCGGGGCGAGTTGGCATGCGTCGTGGTGAGCGATCCATCGTGGCCCGTATTCATCGCTTGCAGCATGTCCAGTGTTTCAGCCCCACGGCACTCGCCGATGATGATCCGTTCGGGCCGCATACGCAGGGCGTTTTTGACCAGGTCGGTCGCCGTGATGGCACCCTTGCCTTCGATGTTGGGAGGACGGGTTTCCAGGCGGACGACGTGATCTTGTTGTAATTGAAGTTCCGCCGCGTCCTCGATGGTCACAATGCGGTCTTTGTTCGAGATGAAGCTCGAAAGCGTGTTCAACAGCGTGGTTTTTCCCGAACCGGTACCGCCGGAAATGACGACGTTGAGCCGGGCCTTCATCGCCCCTTCCAACAGCATCACCATTTCGGGCGTGAAGGCTTTGTAGTTGAGCAGATCTTCTAGCTTGAGCGGGTTGGCACCGAAGCGCCGAATCGAAACCGCCGCCCCGTCTAGTGCCAACGGCGGAATGATCGCGTTCACACGCGAGCCATCGGCCAAACGGGCATCGACCATGGGACAGACTTCATCAACACGCCGCCCCACCTTGGAGACAATGCGGTCGATGATCTGCAACAGGTGGTTGTTGTCGCGAAACTCGACGTTCGTCTTTTCCATCTTTCCGCGACGTTCGCAGTAGATGCTCTTGGGGCCGTTGATCAAGATATCGCTGATCGTGGGATCTTTGAGCAGCAACTCCAGCGGTCCCAAACCGAACGTCTCGTCCAGCACTTCCTCGATCAGCCGGTCGCGTTCGTTGCGGTTGAGATACGTCTCTTCGGTGTCGCACAAATGCTCGACGACCAAGCGAATCTCGCGCCGCAAGACGTCGCCTTCCAGTTCGCCGACCTTGGTCAGGTCCAATTTGTCAACGAGCTTGCCGTGAATTTTCCGCTTCAGGTTCTCGAATTCCTGTTGCTTACTCGCTTCCGGCGAACGGATTTGCGGCATTGTTTTCATCGATTTTGGTATCTTCGTCGAAGGAGGGGAAATCGTGTTGTCTGGGGAGTTTTCCGGTTTTTCCTACCAGACCGTCTGGACAAACATAGCTCACAGATACACCGAGGGACGAGATTTGTCAGAACCAGAAGTTGCCATTTGGCAGCATCTTGCCGCGCGGCGACACGGCTCTTACAAACGAACTGACAGGTCTCATGGATTTGCCCCGCTCACCGTCCGTTGATTACAATCGCTGTTTTCCCCACTCTCGCGTTCACCCAACCTTTCAGGCGAAGCAGACTCATGAGCGAACCACAACCATCCGCTTCGGGCCAGGACAGTTCAACGGCTCCCGCCCGGGTCACTCGACGACAAGCGATGCGTCTTGCTACTGGTGCAACCGTCGCGGGAGCCGCGTTGGCGCTTACGGCAACTCCGGGCACCGCCTGTGCCGATAAAACCGCTTCCGACGATCCGCAAGGCAATGACGGTAAAGTCGTCAACGGCCGAATTCGACAGTCGGTGATGGCTTGGTGTTTTAAGCCCATGCCGGTGGAGGAATTGGCGAAACACTGCAAAGAAATCGGATTGGTGGCAATGGAAGGCTGCGACCCTAAACACTATCCCATGTTGAAAGAGATGGGATTGGATGTGTCGCTGGTGAGCAGCCACGGGTTTAAACGCGGAATGTGCGATCCCACGTATCACGACGAATGTGCCAAGATCCTTCGCCAGCGAATCGACCTCGCGGCCGAGGCTGGCTATAAAAACGTGATTACGTTTACGGGCATGCGGGTCGACGGCCTCGACGACCAGCAGATGACCAAGCACTGCGTCGATGGCTGGAAGAAGGTCATCAAGCACGCGGAAAACAAGAAGGTGAACCTTTGCCTGGAACATCTCAACTCGCGCGATGACTCTCACCCGATGAAAGGCCACCCTGGTTATTTTGGCGACGACGTCGATCATTGTGTCCGCATGATCGAGCAAGTCGGTTCGCCGCGCATGAAACTCCTGTTCGACATCTATCATGTTCAAATCATGAACGGCGACGTGATCCGCCGGATTGGACAGTACAAGGATTACATCGCCCACTATCACACGGCGGGAGTGCCGGGCCGCGGGGAACTCGACGAGACGCAAGAGCTTAATTATCCGGCGGTCATGAAGGCAATTCTGGCGACCGGGTTCGAAGGGTACGTCGCTCAGGAGTTTCTGCCCACTTGGGACGACCCCGTCGCCGCGCTGCGGCACGCAGCTCAGACTTGCGACGTGTAGACGGCAAGCTTCCAGCGTTAGCTGGTGCCGTCGACTGCTGGGCAAGAATACGCGGGCGGCCAGGTTGTTCGAGGTGACCGTCAAGAAATCCAAAGATGGCCATGCTCGCATTGCGTGGAAGAAAGTTGAAGCGGCTCGCGACTGGGCGACGTTGAGTGCGGGCTGTTACTTGCTTCGCAGCAATGTAACGGACTGGAGTGATGAAGAGTTGTGGAAGGCGTACATCCAACTGACCGAGGCGGAAGCCGCCTTTCGCATTCACAAGAGAGAACTCAAGATCCGTCCGATTTGGCATCAGAAGGAGGATCGCGTTTTGGCTCACATCTTCGTCTGTTTTCTGGCTTACGTGTTATGGAAGACGCTTGGCCAGATGTGTGATCGGGCAGGTCTTGGTAGCGAGCCACGGCGAGTTCTGGATGAGTTGGCGGAGCTAAGAATGCTCGACGTCATTATGCCAACTCGTAGCGGCATCGACATTCGCAAACGTTGCCTCTCCAAGCCAACCGACCACCAACAGATTCTCCTCGATCACCTCAAACTCCGGCTGCCGAAAATAAACCAAACTGAAATGTAGTGACGACTTCACGCTCGCCACCCCTGAAAACACGGTGCTTCCGACATTTAATGGGAAAGTTGGGTTAGGGGCAGAGGACATGCCCGCCTCGAAAGCCGCCGCCCGCAATGGCCACGCTGAATCCGTGGGGCCAGTGGCTCCATGCGTCGTTTTCAAGCTGCGGAATTTTTGCATGACGCAGCGGCTGGAACGACCAAAATTCACGCGAGTCTTCGCTCGGCGCATAGCATTCGCGCCTCGTAATTGAATGCTTGCAAAATGTTTGCGCAACTGCCCGTGTTGCAGTAGCGTGAATGCTCTGCCCTCAGGCATACGTTCATTATATGCGACTTGCCGCAAGCCCGCTTGGGACCAACAGCTTACGTGGAATTCGCTGGGCTTTGATTCGTTTTGCGTCGGGAGTTCTTTGACGAAGATTGCCGGCATTGGCGTATGTTACAAAACCGCGATTGCCCCGCTTGGACCGAACGGTGCGAGACGCCGCCGTGGGAATTCGCGAAGAGTAGACCTGCCTCATCGGACCGTATAAAATGAGCGTAGGCAGTCGTTGAGGGGCACAAGATCAATTCCTTGTTAGTGGACTGAAAACATGAAGCGAATCGTTTTCTCAGTGACCGTATTCTTTTGTGCATGGATTTGTACCGCTGCCGTGGCCGCCGACTGGAACCAGTGGCGTGGCGCGCAACGCAACGGGGTCGCCGACGATTCTCGTCCGCTGATCAGTCAGCTTCCCGCCGACGGCTTGAAGCCGCTGTGGCTTACCGACAAGGAGGTCAGCGCGGGACGGAGCGGCGGTTGGTCGAGTCCGGTGGTTGCCGATGGGCACGTCTTTGTATTCACGCACCAGAAGAACAAGACCAGCAAAGAAAAGGTCCCCGAACGAAAGTTTCCCTGGCTGCCCCCGGAGAAGCGGGTCGGCATGTCGGATGAAGAATATCAGGATTACGAACGCAAACGACGTGATGAAGAAGAAGCTCAAAGCAAGTTCTTTCAATTCGTGGAAACAACGTATTGTCTCGACGCGGCGACCGGCAAGCTGATCTGGCGAAATGATAACGAAAGCGTTTACACGCGTTTCTCGCAATCGGGATCGCCGGCCGTCGTCGACGGCAAAGTGTTTGTTTTGGGTGCCGCAAGATTCGCTCGCTGCATCGACGCCACATCCGGCAAGGATCTTTGGGAGCAGAAGTTGCCCGGTGAATTTCGCGATGAAATGTTGCAATCGTCGTTCACCGTGATCGACGGAGTCGCCGTCATTCTGGCGATCGAACTGTTTGGGCTGGACGCTGACAGCGGCAAAATCCTGTGGCAAACGTCGGAAGATACCGACCGCCAAGTGCATTCCAGCGCGGTGGAGTGGAAGAGCGAAAAAGGTTCGCGGGCGATCTGCAACATCGCCAGCGGCAAGACAATCTGCATCGACGTGCAAACCGGCGACAAGCTCTGGGAAATCAACTCGATGGCCAACCATTCAACTCCGATCGTCGTTGACGATTTGCTGCTGACTTACGGTTCTAGCCGCAAGTCTGGACTTCGTTGCTTCCGGATTTCCGACAGCGGTGCCGAGCATCAATGGACTTGCAACCGCACGGCCGATTCGGGATCGAGCCCGGTGGTGGTGGGCGACCATGTGTATGTCCAGGGCGAACGCCGCTTGGCATGCGTTAATCTTAGCGACGGCAAGGCCGCATGGATGACGAACCTGGACATGAATCGGCCGCGGTATACCTCGCTGATCGCCGCCGACGGCAAAGTGTTCTACGGCTTCGAAGGCGTGCTCGCCTTCGCCGCTTCCGCTGATAAGTTCCAGCAACTGATGAACGCCAAAGTCGACGCCACCGGGTTGCTCGCCGACGAGCAGACGTTCCGCAAAATGCTCAAGATGGACGAGTTGGAAAAGACCGCCGAGGGACAGGCTCAGGCCGAACGATTGTGGCGTGACAAGATTGGCAAGAGCGGTCCGGTCGCCTGCACCACGCCGGCAATTGCCAACGGGAAAATGTATGTTCGCTTAAAACAAGGCATTGCCTGTTATGACCTGAGCGCCAGTAGCGGTCAGTAGTAGTGGCACGACGAACAATCCGGTTTTCCCCCTAGCCAAGGGAGGATTGAAGGGGTCGACCGTGTCCCATCGGTACATCAGGCCGTCAGGATCATGCCGACATCAGCCGAGCAAACTGCGTCCTTCCATATCAGCCTGCGATCCGTTCTCATTTCGACCGTCATCGCCGGGGCGTTCTTCGCCTCGTTGGCCCCGCTGCTTCGGCATTGGAACCCACAACAACACGCCCAATTTTGGGGAACGACGCTTGTTTCATTCATCCCGATGGGCGTGCTACTCTTGGCCTTGTGCCTGCTTCGCAGACGCACCGAGCGTCGAGCTGGCGGACTGGTGTACCAACCCGCCTCGCCCGATGTGCGTGGCTGGGGGATTTGGAATACGTTGATCCTTGTGGTAATGCTGGCCACCAATCTGGTGTGGGTGGTCGCATGGATGCAGTCGCTGGCGGAGGAAAGAGTTTTCTTGATCATCTTTTGTGCCGGCGTCATCGCGCCCACCTTGATCATTCCGCCGATCGCCTTTCGTCTACTGATCGGTGCTCGAGCCTGGATTTTCGAACTGCGTGAACACGGCGTGGTGAGCCAGGGTTACGTCTTCACGCCTTGGTCCGAGATCGCGACTTTGCGTTGGAGCGATCACGGTGACTCGCCGGGAACCGCAAGCGGAAAAACGATGCTCACGCTTCAATGTGGTGATACGGAAGCCTCGGTCGTTCTATTCGTGAGCGACAAACTACGCGTCGATGAGATTCTGCGCGGCCGGATGCGCTAGTCGGGCGGCCGCCATTCCGATCTAAATCCGCAGCACTTGGCTTCCATCAAGGCGGCGGATCAGCCGCCGCATTTCCAGCACGCTGATCGTGGACAACACGCGATGAACCGGCAGGCCGCATTGCGACGCCACTTCGTCGATGGTGCACGGTTCGGAACCGATCGCATTCAAGACCGCTCTTTCTTGGTCGTTGAGTTGCAATTCGGCCGGGCTTCGAATTTCATTTCCGGCGGTGTCGGTAGTTGATTCGGCAAGCGGTCCCAGTTCCTCCAGCACGTCGTCGATGGACTGCACCAATTTGGCACCGTCGCGAATTAACTGATGACAGCCGCGCGACATGCGGTTGTCGATGCGGCCCGGAAC
>JAJDEH010000274.1 GCA_029259935.1 Planctomycetota bacterium | reverse complement strand
GGCACCGGGGATCCTGTCGTCGAGCCCAAAGCGGATGACGCAACCCGGGAACTTGAGAAGATTTGGCAAAGCATCGCACCTTCCATTTGCAAGGTCGTCATCGAGACGCCGATGGGTTCGAAGACAGAATCTGGCTTAGTGATTGACGAGCGGGGGTGGATTGTCACAAGCAACCAACTGCTGGAAGCCGCCGAAAAAGTGCAAGTACAAGTTCCCGACGGACTCAACGGAACAGAATGGTTGACATTGGATGTGGTAGGCCGAGTCGCCACCGACGTGGCTAGCGACTTGGTTATCCTCAAGGTGTCGGTACCCGAAACGAAAAAACTGGTTCCGGCGCGACTAAGCGGCACGGCAAGTTGGACCGGTGAGGAGGTCTTCGTCGCGGCCGGGCTCACGGCGGATGGTCCTTGGCAGATTCCGGTTCGGGTTTCCGCCGGATACGAAGATGGCGAGGAAATCGTTTTGATCGAACATACGGGGACCCTAATTCCGGGCACCGCCGGCGGTCCGCTGCTAAACGTCGTGGGCGAGGTAGTCGGAGTCAACGTCCGCCGAGGCGCTTTGGGCCACGCCGTGACGATGGTCCCGCTGGCGAAACTGGTATCGACCGCCACGGACGACGTCCAGCCACTGGCCGCTAGTTCCACCGCGCCACCGGTCAAACCCGAACCGATGCCGCCGGATGACGCCGATAAGATGCCGGCACCCGGTACCATTGCCTCGGAAGATGTGATTAAGAAACTGTACCAAGACTGTCAGGCCTATCACTGCAGTCCGTCCAAGTTGGAACAGTATCGAGAGATGCAAACTCTGGTGGAGTATATTTTCGCGGCGCAGGTCGTGGCTGACGACGAGACCGTTGAAGAAGGCACTCGCGTCATTCTGGAAGTCGCCGCCCAAAAGGTATTGCTTGACTTGTCCGAAATCGTATGGCCGGGCGAGGATGATATAGAAACGACGAATCAGTTTGCCATCCAAGCGCTGGACCCGCCGGGACGAGGCATGTTCTGTTATGGACGCGTGCAACGGCAAGATTCCGCCAACCAGTTGAAGATCAATGGGATTCCGGCGGTGATTCTGAAGTTGATTGGAACGGAGCAGAAGATCGCCGTTCCCGTTCGGCAGAATATGAAGAACCTTCGCCAAGGATCGACTTGGCTGGTGATCGGGGCTCATGATCCTGAAGTCACGGGCACCGAGACCGCGCCCAAGGGGGACGAACCGGAAACCATTCCCGTCATTCGAGCGAAGACATTCCTGGGTCCGCCCAAACCGTAAGGCGCATGGCCGTTCATTGCCCTCAGTGCAATCACGAATTCGACCCGCTAGGGCAACCACGGCCAAAGGACGCTACGGTCGATCGGCCCGAGTCGTTGGAAATTTCCGGCACCGCCGACGCGCTCTCCGCGCGGTCCCGCCGCCATCACTCCAGCCCGCGTTGGATGTGGTTTTGCGTCTTGGGGCTGTTCTTGGCCAGTGCGGCCCTTGGCTTGGCCTATGGAATGAACCAAAGCTGGAATCCCCGGTCCGCAGCGATCAAACAAAACTCGCCGCCCGAACCCACCCCTCCCGTGCCCACGCAAGTTGCACCCGGAGATGCCGAAACAAACGACGCCGAAAGGAGCGATGTCGACCGAAACGACGTTGAAACGAACAACGTCGCGCGGATTGAAAAATCGCTTGTCGAAATCCGGTCGAACACGCCCCAGGGGACGACCAATCTGGCGACCGGATTCGTGATCGACGCCAGCGGATTGATCGCCACGAACTATCACGTCGTTGCCGACTCGACGCGAGCGGTCGTTCACTTCAAGGGCGGAGAAGCCTACCAAGTTGAAGGTTACGCGGCGATCGAGCCGAACAGCGACCTGGCGATCCTCAAACTAATCGACGCGCCCGGCAACTTCGTGCCCGTTCGCTTGGCACCGGAAGCGCGCCTATCGAAGCTGGACACGGTCGTGGCCTGGGGTCATCCGCACGGGCTCTCCTTCTCGCCGTTCGACGGTCGTATCAGCCGGATCGTGCCAACCGGTCAACTTCCGTTGAAGTCGCAAGAGTTTCTACGGCAGACGATGCCGGCCGTCGGCAAACAGCAGTGGATTCAACATACGGCGAACCTGTCCGAAGGCAACAGTGGTGGACCCTTGCTGGACGCGGGCGGCGCGGTGATCGGCATCAACACTTGGGTCGATAAGAAAACTGGCTTCAATTACGCGATCCGCGCCGCCGCGCTCGACCACTTGTCGAAGAATCTACTGGATGACGTCGTGCCACTGGAAGAGTTTGCCTCGCGGGAGGCGCGCGACGGCGCGGCTCGCAATCGGCTAATGGCCGGCCAACTGGATAGGCTGTACGAACAGGCGCGGGAAATGAATTGGGCACCGCGGGACGAACAACAATATCTGGTCCTGCAGGAACTGGCTTGGTCGCTAACGGCGGCACGGCTGCCCGGCGGATTAGGAATCGACTCGGCCACGCAACCGCCATTGTCTCGACAAAGCTTTGCTCAAGAGGCGGATCAAATCGAAGCGCGGCTCATGACGGATCGGTGGCAAGCGTTTCAGCAAGTGACGTTGATCAACGAACAAGCCGCGCGACAGCTTGACCAGTCTTCGACCGGTCTGTTCTTCTTTGCCACGGTCGACCGAGTCGTGGCCGGGGAGGACGGTGTGCGCGGCATGCTGTGCGAGCTGGCCGGATTTAAAAAGACTTTGCTTATACCGTTGGATGGGATCAAGCTTGATCCAGAGCCAGGTACCCACTGCCTGGTGTTGGGAGTGAACCACCGTGGACAGCAAGTCCACTATGGCGATAATCCACTGAAGCTCAACCGCGCTCCCGTCATTATCAGCCGCTTGATCCTGGTTTTGGAAGAATGACAGAGATTCCTCCACAATTCGAAAATCCATATGCACCGGCTGCTCCCGTTATGGCGGAAGCAGTTCCACAGGGAAATTTCTTCCTCGATGAGACGCGCCGACTGCGCACATTTTGGCGGTTTCTGTTGTTCGGTATTGGATTCATTGTGGTTGAAGTTGCCACGACTGTGATTGCGTTGGTCCTGCTTATTCTCTACATGAATGCCGTCGGCCGTCGACTCGACCTGCTCAACATTGAGGCCTATATGGTCGAATTCGCGGTGATGGCCGCCTTTCCCCATGCGGTTCTTGCCCTGATTCTCATATTTCTGTTTCGCCGATTCCTTGATCGTCGTTCGATTGCGTCTATGGGATTCGTCTGGCCGCGCGGCGGCATGGGCGTCGCTTGGTTCGGTGGTATTGCGATTGGAGCGGCATCAATCGTTGCCTCGGCTGCGGTGGTCATATTTTTGGGCGGGTATGAACCTAAAGCCGCGAGCGCCAATTGGCTGACATTGGCGATTGGTCTGGCATTCATCCCTGCCGCGTTTTACGAAGAGATCGTTTTTCGATCTTATCTGCTTCAGAATTTTCTCGATATCCGAAAGAAAGTGGTGGGGGTGCTGCTGACTTCTTTCCTGTTTTGGGTGCTGCACGGCCTGAACCCCGGGGCGTGGGTGTCGCCAATGATCGGTGTGAATCTATTCGGTGCCGGGGTGGTACTATCGTTGGCCTACATGGCGTCGGGAAACATCTGGTTTCCGACGGCACTCCACTTCGCTTGGAATTTCACGCAGGGCGTGGCCTTGGGCATTCCTGTCAGCGGTATTCGTATCCCGGGACTCATGGAGATGGAGGTGAATCCTCAAGTTCCGCACTGGATCACGGGGGGAGAATTTGGATTGGAAGCATCCATCCTGGTCACGCTGTCCGAATTAGTCATGATCGGCATTTTCCTGGCCTGGCTGGCCTTGTTTGGGAACCAAGAGGAACCAGTGAACATCAAGGACGACCCGCCACCAAAAGAGGTCGCTGGCCACGAAGCCACGGCCTGAGGCAGCGCCGGAATGAAGGGTATACCGTGGGCACCGCAGCTAGCGGACCGCGTCGTTCAATGCGGCGACGCGCGTGGCGATTTGCTGATAGAGATCGGGCGGCAAGGAGCCGCGGGCGACGGCTCTCAGGTTGCAGGCAAGATGCGCGGGGTCGCAAGTGCCGACGATCGTGGTATGACAATCCGGATGGGTCAGGGTGTAGCGCAGAATCAGTTCGGCGCGCGGCATTCCCTCGGGAAGGACTTCGTCGAGTCGCGCGGTGGACCAAACGTCATTTAGTGCGGGCCGCTGAATCTCGGCGTCGGGCCCCCCGTGAGCAATTCCGCCTCGGATAATAATTCCCGCGCCGGCTTGAGCGGCTTTGGTGATGAGGTCGTGGTGTTGAGGGGCCAAACACGAATAGGGAATCTGAAAAGTATCGAAGACGCCTAGATCAATCAGGGCGGGCAGATTCGGCAAGGAACTGGATGCTCCGATGCATTTGACCATGCCTTGTGCGCGAAAATCCATGAGCAATTCGATCAATCCTTCGCGCTGCAACGTCTCGGCATCGCCGCCATGGAACTGCAAAAGGTCCACGTAATCGGTCCGTAGTCGCTGCAGGCTAGTCTCAATGTTGCGCTGAACGACTTCCCTTTTCCAGACATGATCGATATCGAGATGATCGTCGTGCTGCGTGTAAGCACAGCCGCATTTGGTGGCCAAAAAGAACTCGTTCCGCCGCGAGCTAATGTATTGGCCGATCCGTTGCTCGCTCATGCCGTAGTCGGGCGAAGTATCGATCAAGTTGATCCCTGCATCGAGCACGGCATTGAGGATCGCGTCGGCCGCCGCTTCGTCGACGACGCGCACGCCCCAGGTCTTCGGTCCACGAATGCCCATGCTGCCATAGCCGAGTGGCGTTGCTTCAAAACCGGTTCGTCCTAATGTCCTTTTGATCATGAATTTTCACTTCCCGCGAAAGTGTGCCAAGTCTATTTCCATTGCAAGTCGAAGAAATCGAATCGGGCTTCAATCTCGTCCGCGCGCGGATTGCCGCCGTTTTTGGCAATGAGGCCGATCTTGAATGGACCATCAGCCTTCCATTCAAACTGTTGAACATTCTTGTAATCTTTGCCATCCTGGCTGGCTTGCGTTTGATACTTATCACCCTCGCGCACGATTCGCAAAAACAATTTCGAGGTGTCTTCGGGAGCGGCGTTGGGCAGGATCGTTGAATCCTGTTCGACTTCCGTCAGCACGGTGAGTACCCGTGCGGAGCCGTTGTATTCGAGGATGAACTTTGCATAGTTGTCGTCGTCGTTGTAGAGAAGCAAACCTGCCTGCTGCCAATGGGTCGATGGTTGAAAATCGACGAGACAAGTCGACAGGACAAAATCGCGCCGTCCCATGATCGGGCTGCCGATCACGAACAGGTTTTTTGCTTGCAAGCCGCCGCTGACATCGTCACTCTTTTCGTCGCGATGAATCGTGCCGCGTTGCGTCGTGATGGTCAGATGTCCGGCGTGTTTTTTCAGCGACCAATGTGTTTTATCTTCTCGAACAGGCTTCCACTTCAGTCCTAACTGGTCAGTGAAGCTGTCATGTTGCCGACGTGGTTTGTCCGCCGAAGCGACCGTTTCTTTAAGCTTCTTTGGTTCTTGCGCGGCACCGGTCAGTGCCAACGGGAAAATGCCGGCAACGACCACGAATGCGAATAAACGGTTCATTCTACATCTCCTAAAATCACGGGTCACAACCGGGCCGTATGACAATATATGACATCCGGATTCATGAGTCCTTGGGATGCGGCTGCGTGGTATCGCGAAGCGTCACCAGATAGAGCATTGCGGAAGCAGCGCCAGCGCAGATCACTCCGCCCGCGATCCAGCTTAGAGGCAGGTGTCTACCGTCGTCGACGCCGAATCCCATTCTCTCAAGGTCTTCTTGATAGTAAAGCAGCAACAGCAACAAACTGTTGTGACTGACGTGCAATATCATGCCGGGGAAGATGCTGCCAGTTCGCCAGCAAACCCATCCCAGCATGAGTCCCAGAAAAGTGCTAGGCAGCATCCGTTCCACCGCCAGCGAACTAGTCGCCACGTGGAACAAGCCAAACAGCAACGCTGACACGATGATCGCCGGCACCGGATTTAGCTTCCTTTGCAAAGCGCTAAACAGGTAACCGCGAAAACAGAGTTCTTCGCAGATAGCCGGAACGACCGCCAAGGCCGTAATGAGAAACAACGGCGAGACCGTTTTCCATGCCTGCAAGTAGAATTGAACTTGCTCTAACCACTCTTCTTTTATTTTGAATCCCAGCAACTCGTTAATCAGGAAGATCTCATGGGCCGTGGTCCACAGCGACACGCCCAAGATCCCAGCGAACAGGAACGCAAGAACATTGCTGGTCTGGAAGGCAAAGGTCGAGCGCAGCCGCAACCGCTGGGCAAGGGCAAGCACGATGGGGAACAGGCCAAACAGTACCAGCGTGGTCGCGGCGCTGGAAGCAAGCTGCGCCTGGATGGACAATTCGCCGGCTCGTGCCAGCACGTTCGACATCACAAAAAAGATCGGAAACATGGCGGCCAGAAGCAACAGAGCGCTGCCGACGGTCGGGGCGTCGCGCCGATCGGCCGGACGGCGAAACAAGTCGGACCAGCCTGCCTGACTTCCGTAGAGAACGGCATCGGTGCCGAACACCCTCGTGGCCAAGGCCAACGCCGCCACGGCATAGACCGCCGTGGACGCCACGGAAATCGCGGCCAACGCCGGGTCCGCGCCGCCTTGCATCATGTCACGCCCTAACAAAACGATATTCACCAGCGGGGTCAGCGCCCACAGTTCGCTAAACTCGAGGCCGGGAATCATGCTCAAGAAGCCGGGAGCCAGCGAAATCATCATCAGCGGAATCAAATAGGCCTGAGCTTCTTTAAAGCTGCGAGCGAAACTTGTCACGGCCAGCAGGACCGCCGAAAAGAAAGCGGCGAACAATACGAGCAGCGCCAGCACTTGGATCAACAGCAACGGTGTCAAGACTCCCGGTCCGAAGACTTGGTTGGCGAGTCCCGAGCTGACCAGTGTCACGGTCATGGCCACCAGATTGGCCATCGCCGTGATCATGGCGACCGTGACCACGGCAACATACTTGGCGACCAACAAGGTCAGCCGCGGAACCGGCGCGGCGATCAGCGTTTCCAGAGTTCCCCGCTCGCGCTCGCCCGCCGTCAGATCGATCGCCGGATAAACGGCTCCGGTGATGGTCATTAGGATCAGCACCAGCGGCACTAATGTCGCCAGCGACGAGTCGATCGAGGCCGGCACGGCCATCGACCGTGATTCGAATTTGGCGGGGAAGTTCTGGCGGACTCCGAAATCTTGGAGATAGTCGACAAACAGTCGTTCGATATACTGCTCATTCACCGCGCGCAACCGCCGCTCGACATAGTCCAACGCAAGATCGCCGGCGTTCGAGTTTTCGCGATAGATGAGTTCACAACGGAGCCGGCCTGGACCATCACGATCGGGGTCGCTGTCTTCGTTCACCTCGACCGCCAGGTCGATGTCGCCCTCGTCCAGGGCCACCTTCAACGCAGGGACGACTCTTAGGTGAACCTGCGGACCGGACTCCAACTCGAGCATCAGAGGCTCGTCTTTTGGATTCGCGTCCACCGCGTCCGCACCGGTTCGTTCCGCGTCCGACTCGTTGGATTGGCGACGTTGCAACAGCGCTTGGCCATGCGTCAGATACCGCACGACCAGCGCTTTGTCTTGATCGGATCGGACACCAATGACGATGGAAATCTCGTTATCGGGAAGATCGGTAGAAAGCAGCAGCCGATGAAAAGCCATGCTCAACAGTGGATACACCAGCAGCGGCATCAAGACGAGGGTGACAATCGTGCGGCGGTCGCGCAGCGTTTCACGAAGCTCCTTGAGACACAGCCGCCGCAAACGCCCGAATTGCCCGCGCGAGCCGTGTATTTGACGGCGCGGTTGGTCTTTCGGGAGTGCGCTATTGCCGTTCATCCAACCGCCGCATCGGAGCGGCCCGCCAGTTGCAGGCGCTGAGTAAACATTTCGACCAGCGTTTGGCAGCCCGTGGCGGCTTGCAACTCGGCCAGCGTTCCTTCCTGCCACAATCGGCCTTCGTGCATCAACCCAAACCGATTACACAATCGTTGAGCTTCGTCCAGCCGATGCGTGCTGACGATGACCGCCTTTTCCGATTCTCGCAAATGGCCGATGTAGTCGAACACGACTTGGCAGGCGATCACATCCAAGCCGCGCGTTGGTTCGTCGAGCAACATCACGGGCGGATCGTGAATCAACGCCCGGGCCAGAGTGACGCGTTGTTTTTGCCCCGTGCTCAGCGTGGACGAACGGCGATCGAGAAATGGAGCCAGCTCTAGCAGGCTGCTAATCCGATCCAGTTCCTCCCGCGCGACATCCGGATCGGTGCCATAGAGATCGGCGAAGAACAACAGCATTTCGCGAACCGTCAGCCACGGGTACAGCCCGTCGTTAGCCGAGACCAATCCAATGCGAGACTTAACTTCATCGGGTGAAATGGAAGTGCGAAACCCACCAACTTGCGTGTACCCCGCGTCGGGTCGCAGCAGACCCACCACCATTCTCAAGGTCGTCGTCTTGCCCGCTCCATTGGGGCCCAGCAAGCCGTAAACTTCTCCGGCCGCCACGGAAAACGACAACCCGTCAACCGCCCGCACCTCCTGACCGCCGCTACGGAACCACTTTGTCAAACCATTTACCGAGATCATACAGAGCCGCGCGATCCGTTAGCAGAGATGGAAGTGGTCCCATGAGATGCGGGCGAAAGACCGATCACCCACAATGACGTCCAAGACAGTCTATTACGGCCAGCAGTCCCCATCCAGCAGCCACCCCTTCTTGGTGATTGTCAATCGTTGACATAAGTCTCCAAAAATCGCGCTAAGCGGTGAAAATCGCTATTCGAATGAATATAACGAACCACCGTCACCAAAGTTTCCGGGTCGACCAATTTCTCAAATGGCTCGTAGTGCAGGTCAAGTTGCCCCGAGACGGAGACCATGACGCCATTCAACCGCTCCTCGACCAAGGCGCGATAAGCGCCCACGCCTAACTGGCTGCCGAGCATGACATCGAAGGCGTGTGGCTTGGCACAGCGCGACTCGTATCCCAATTGCAATCCGGTTACTTTCCGAGTCTTTCCCGTTTGCCGTTCGTACTCATCGGCCACAAGCTGCGAGAACATCGGCCCGAAGTTTACCTTCGAAATAGAAATGTGCCCGTGTTCGTCGCGCGGAATTCCCTCCAATTGGGCCATCGGCAGATACTCGGCCAAGCCTTCGGCCATGACAATCACGCCGAACTCCTTGCCTTCCTTTTCGCGTGCCAGCATGGTGCGGACGATCCGGTCGACGAGCCGATCGACATTCATCACGGGACGAGTCTGCGTTTCATTCGTTTGGGGATCCGTGTAGGTCTCTTCCAACCGGTACTCGCCCGTGATGTCCTCCACGCTGATCACCAGACTGGCTTCACCGGCGATCGCCGCGCCATACGCCAGCCATCCGGCGCTGCGTCCCATGGTTTCGGTGAGAAAGTAAGCCCGGCTGGCCTCGGCATCGTGAATGAGATTGCGAATCTCGGAGGCTAGAAACTCGACCGCCGTAAAAAATCCGAATGTGAAATCGATGCCGTGATAGTCGTTATCGATGGTCTTCGGCAAGTGAACCACCGGAATTCGCCGAGATCCTTCCGGAAGCCGATCTTGATACAGTTTGAACTTGTTCGCCGTCTTCAGCGTGTCATCGCCACCGATCGACACCAACCCGTCGACTTCCAACGAACACAGGCCTTCGTAGGTTCGGCGTAACGGAGCCGACAGTTTTGGATCATCAAAATGGGCAGGACTGGAAATGTGTTTTCCGGGATTGGTGCGGGCCGTCCCGATCAAAATGCCTTGTGAGTTGCGCGTACGGCCCAACACTTCGTGGTTGAGCATGATGTAATCCTGATCCAACTTCAGCGGCTTGCCGGGATCGAAATCGGCCAGGCTGGAATAGCCGTGCCGCATCCCGATGACTTCTATGTCGTTGCGCAAGAAAGAGACCGCGGCGGTAGAGATAACGGCATTTGCCGCGGGAGCGGGACCGCCGGCAAATAGAATCGCGACTCGATGAAAACTGTGAGCCGGTTTCTCGGGTGCGGAAAGCGTATTTTGGGGCATGCAATTACCTTGCGGAGAGGTCAAAATTCCAATGGATCGATTCTATTCATGATGTCCGTTTTCGCCAACCGACCCCTGTAAGTCACGCACCATTCACTGTCGCGCCTTGACCGTGAACCCCGAGCTGGGAACGGAAAAAATCTGATGGGGCGGCGGGTCGCCACTTGGTGGAAACGCCGGCAGCGGCGTGCCGAGTACTCCGTCGGCGACCAACTTTTTGAGCACGCCGACTTGGACATAGTCGCTCGAATATCCGTAGCCGCCCGGCGCGCGATACCGCGAAAGCTCGCGCCAGTCGACGAAGATCAATCCAATCTGTTCGTCTTTCAGACTTCGCACGCGCTGCGCTTTGGTCTTACCTTGCAGCAAACGCGTGAATTGGCAGTCGTCGAAACAGGTGTTGTACAGTACGGGCACTTCCAGGTCGAAAGGTTCGGCGTTACCCACCATCAACGCCTTGTGCCCTTCGGGCAGGTATTCATTCAGGAATCGATGGCCCGGATGCATGCGCGACTTGATGGGGGCCTTGGTTCGATAGGGATCTCGCCGTAGTTCATCGAGCGAAACGAAGAACCGCACGTCGTTCATCGCCTTCGAAGTGATGATTTGAAAATTGCAAGCCAGCCCCCAGCACAACATGCCGATGACAACATGCTGCCAGATCCGAATCTTGGTCCAAGTGGCACCGACACCTGCCAGCAGCGCGGCGATTGGCAAGACCGGGATCCAAAAGCGGTCGATGCGATGCGTCAACGACCACCAAGCCGCTATGACGAAAAAGATAATGCACCACAACACAACGATCCAACGACGGTGCCTATTGATCAAGAAAGTGCACGCCGCCAGGGGCACCATCAAGGGGCTCAACCAATTGCTCTTCCAGATAACGCCGGCCAGGTCATTCAGTAGCAGGGCCACGGAATACGAGGCGCCGTTCTGATCCTTAGGAAGCGCGTGCGCCCGATTCCATTGGTCGTGCTTTTCCGCCGTCAAGGCGCGCCCGCCGAAGACTTCATACATCAAGGGGTACGTGGGACTTTCCGCCAACACCCAATTTTTCGCCAGCCACAAACCACCGCCGCCGATGACCGCCAGCAAGAACACGGTTGCTGCCCGCCACTGAAATGAAGGGCGTGAGTCCCCGTCATGTTCATTCGAAACGTCGTTGGTTGTCCGTTGGGTCCATTTCGACTCGAACAAGACGCAAACGCACATTGGCACAACGACAAACAAAATCGCCGGATATTTGCAAGCGACGGCCGCGCCTGCCAGGAATCCGGCCAACAACAGATGCCCGCCGCCCGGCTGGGCAGCGCCTTGTTCCGCCGCGGTCTTCCGTCGAGACCAAATCATCACGGCGGCCACCGAGGCAAAAAAGTAATAGGCAAAGACGCCTTCAATCAACCCTTGCATCGAAACGAGGGCAATCCATGGAATGGAAATGTAGACCAGCGCGCCAATCGCTCCCGCCGTGGCATTCACCAGCCGGCGGCCGACGGAAAAGATTGTGAGTGCGGTCAGGGGCGCGAACATTGCGATGACCGTCTTGCCGACCAACGCCCCCAGCCACCAGTCGCCCGTAAGGATCATGCCCAACAGCGCATGCATCTCGGCACCCAGCGGCATGTTCCCGTAAATGTTGTGTTCGACGAAATTGACTTGCCCCGCCTGATACCACTCCTTGGGAATCTGCAAATGATATTCGCAGACGTCAAAGGCCCGCGGCGGTATCATCGCGCCTAGCAGAATGATCACGACGAACGGCAGGCCAAACCAAAGCGCCTTCGCGCCCAGCCAGCCCTTGTCCGAATCCCCATGGCCCTTGGCCAGCGGTTGCTGGCCGTTGCCCCGCGCGAGCATTTTTTCTCGAAGAGATCGACTAGCGGTAAGTCCCACCAAAGCGGCCACTGCCGGTAAGTAGCCGATCAGAGGCATGTTGATGGCCCCCAGCAGCCCGATCGTCAGCGTAAACAACGACAGGACGTTCAGCCCGACGCCGATCGAAAACAGCATGATTTCAAGGCGTGTCAAATCGCGATCCGCGCCCGTCCAATGCATCAGCAAGCGGCCAATCAACAGCGCGGTTCCAAATATAAACGCAGTCCAACCCAGAATGGGAAGCCGGTCCCAGACATTGCATGTGCTGGTATCGCCGCCGGTCCACAACTGCCAAAAGAAACCCGGCTCGCTAAAGAGAAACCTCTGATATTCGAGACGATTGAACGGCTCCGCAGCCTGGTCAGCCTCAAAGTTTTGCATGGCATCCAGAGGCGCGGAGTAAAACAGCCACAAGTAGACGACCAGAAAAACGAGAAACCCAATCAACGCCACCACGACGTGGCGCGAGTTGCCGATTGACCTGTCCGCCGTCACCTCGGCCGCATAGGCAACCTCGCTACGGGCCTTTCTTGAGGCTGAGTTCGATTTCTTGCGGTTTTTTGCCACGTGCGGAGGGCGGTTTGCCAAGCTATGATTGAAAAAGGTGTTGGTACGACACTGCAGGGTCTTCCCGGATCCAAAAGGTCGGATTTTCCATTCTCGCAAGTGCTACTCGATTCTAGCGGCCACATGAGCCGCTGGGCAGTGGCACGCCTTAGTCATTAGAAATTCGCATGTCCAAACTGCAAGGTATTTTCACGCCCAATATCGTCCCGCTCGACGATCAAGGCGAAATCAACGAAGCGGAAACACGGCGTTACGTCGATTGGCTGATCGAGCGCGGCGTTCACGGCCTATATCCCAACGGATCGACCGGCGAATTCACGCGATTCACGGCGGAAGAGCGGCGACGGATTATTGAGATCATTGCCGACCAAGTCGGCGGCCGAGTGCCGATTCTGGCCGGAGCCGCGGAAGCCAACACGCGGGAAACGATCAAGGCCTGCGAGTGCTATCACGAAATGGGAGCGCGGGCCGTGGCCATCGTTTCGCCGTTCTATTACAAGCTGAGCCCCGAAGCGGTTTACGCCTACTTCAAGGAGATCGCCGACAATTCGCCGATCGACGTCACACTGTACAACATTCCTCTGTTCGCTTCGCCCATCGATGTGCCAACCGTGCAGCGGCTGGCGGAAGAATGCGAACGAGTCGTGGCCATCAAGGATTCCTCGGGCGACCTGCCGCACATGATGCGATTGATCGCGGCGGTTCGTCCGACCCGTCCTGATTTCGCATTCCTGACCGGCTGGGACGCGGCCTTGATGCCGATGATCTTGGTCGGCTGCGACGGCGGCACCAACGCAACCAGCGGCGTTGTTCCCGAAATTACTCGCAAGCTCTACGAGCTGACGACGACGGGCAAACTAGACGAGGCTCGCGATCTGCAATTCCGCCTGCTGCGGCTGTTCGATGCGATGCTCTACTCGTCCGAGTTCCCGGAAGGATTTCGCGCGGCGTTGCGGCTGCGGGGATTCGAAACCGGCATTGGCCGCCAGCCGCAATCGCCCAGCCAGCAGCTCGACTTGACACAACTGACCGATCAGCTTCAATGTCTGTTGGCCGAGGAAGGCTTCACCGACGAACCGCTCTGCGGCTGCCCGGTCGGCCAACCAATCGACCCCGATCAAGTCGCCAACATCGTCCAGCGCGTCGTGGGCGAACTGAAGAAACGCGGCTATTAGTCGCTGATCGCTCCGCGATCAGAACGTATTGCTCTGTTTCGTTTTGTTCGCGGAGCGAACAACGACAGGAATATCATGAGCAGCAAGGAACGCCTGCCAATCATCGACATTTCCTCGTTGCGGTCAGGCATCGACGAAGCCTCCGTACCCGAACAAATCGGTAAAGCCTGTCGCGACAGCGGCTTCTTTTACATCGTCGGACATGGCGTAGACCCCGAACTATCGCAACGTTTGGAACAAACCAGCCGCGAGTTCTTCGCCCAAGACTTGGTCGCGAAACTAAAGATCCGCATGGAGCTAGGAGGCCGTGCCTGGCGAGGCTACTTTCCCGTCGGCAACGAATTGACGAGCGGGAAACCGGACCAAAAGGAAGGCATCTACTTTGGTGCCGAGCTACCCGACAACCATCCCCAAGTAACAGCAGGAGTCCCGTTGCATGGTCGAAACTTGTTTCCCGACATACCCGGTTTTCGTGAAACGGTGCTCGACTTCCTGAAGGCCATGACCGAGTTGGGGCACATCTTGATGACAGGCATCGCGCGCAGCCTGGGCCTGGACGCGACGTTTTTCGAGCACCACTACACGCGCGATCCGCTCATTCTGTTCCGAATTTTTCATTACCCAGCTCTGCCGCCGGGCGACACGGACGCGATGTGGAGCGTCGGAGAGCACACCGACTACGGTCTGTTGACGATTCTTGGCCAGGATGATTCTGGAGGACTGCAGGTGAAGTCGCGGGGGCGATGGGTCGATGCTCCGCCGATCCCTAACTCCTTTGTCTGCAACTTGGGTGACATGCTGGACCGCATGACGGGCGGCCTGTATCGCTCGACGCCACATCGCGTTCGCAACGAGAGTCGTCGCGGGCGGCTGTCCTTTCCTTTCTTTTTCGATCCCAACTTCGACGCCGAGGTCCATCCGATTCATCCACAATGCCAAGTTGACGACAACCAACACGAGCGCTGGGACCAGTCGAGCGTCCACGAATGGACCGGAACTTATGGCGACTATCTACTCAAGAAAGTCGGCAAGGTCTTTCCGGAACTCAGGCGTAAGTCGTTGTGAAACTGGAAACCGTTCGCTCTATCGCGTCGGATTCTCGTACCAGATCACGCCTAGATTAACGCGTTCTTCGCAGGTGAGGACATCCAGGTCGCCGTCCGCGTCGAGGTCGATTAGCTCCACTCGATCGAATTTAACGCCGTGGCCGCCACTGATTTCATGGTCGCTCCACGCGCCCGATTGGGAGTTCTTCATAAGCCAACGGATGCCGGACAAGTCGCCCTTCGCGTTTTCGCATGTGAAGACGACGTCTTTCCGGCCATCCAAATTGACATCTCCCACGGCGACTCCCTTGCCGGTTCCGCATCCGGGCGGCATGGAAATCTCGACCCCGGTCCATGCCCCCGACGCGTTGCCGCTGAATACGGATATGCCCTTTCCTCGCACGGCAGCCAGCACGTCCCAGCGGTCGGTGCCGTGAAGCTGGTTCCGAGTAAGAAACATAACTTCACGGTCAGCTCCGCCAATCGCATGACGCGGCCACTCGGCACCCGAATTTGTCAGCTGGCTACCTGGGTTCTCCAGCCAATACACACCCCGAGCCGCTCCCTTTCGATCGGAGACGAGCAAATCGAAATCATCGTCATCATCCATGTCGTGAGCTTGAATCGACATGATCCAGCCCGCCTTCGACAAGCGATGATACTTCCACTGATCGACCTTCCGTGCATCACTCGGCGCTTGCAGCCAGCCGACCGCCGCGCCGCCACCTTTTGAGCCGACCACGATATCCAGGCCGTTTTTACCATCAACGTCCATGGGGACGGCGAACATCCAAGATTGTTTCTTTTCGGTTGCTGGAACCGCCTCCGTCCTCCAAGCATTCTCGCTTAGGTAGTCATCGTTCTTTATCGGTGCCCAATGGAAATACACCGTCTTGTTGCCGCCTTCGCAGCAACTAATCACATCGGCCGCACCGTCGCCATCGAGATCGGCCAACACCGCATCTTCTGGTGACTTGACGCGCCCCACGCTGACGCGGGGCCATTCTCCATGAGACTTCTTCGGACCAGGATTGATGTAAACGCGTACCTGCCCGCCTTCTTCCCATCCGGTGGCAATATCGGGCAGGCCGTCGCCATTAACGTCGGCTAGCCGCACGCCATCGGCACCCCGCGAAGTGTTGTCGATCGCATGGCGTTGCCATGCGTCCACTGAGTCTCCGCCGCGACCGCTCATGGCCATGGCAACGATCAATCCAACCGTGAGAATTGGAGAATACTGAATACACATTATTAAACTACCTACTAAAAATTGTGTCCTACCCGCAAAGCGATTGGCACTCGAACCATCTCGTTTGCGTGCTACTAATTGTGAAGTGCGATGCAGTGTGCCTTCAAGATTGGGCTCACGTTCTTGCTTAAGATGACCGGCTCGTCTGAATTACTAGGCATTATCCAACGAAGCGAACGGGCAATTTTGGAACCGGCAAGATTCTTCATGCCTTCTTCGCTGATGTCGGTATTCCCCACACAAAGTTCGGAAAACCATCTTGGAAAGGGAGCATTGGCAATTGCATTTGCGGCGCGGTCCCCAATCGGATTGTTCACTAGTTTTAGGGACGCCAACCCTCTGATGACCTGTGATTTCATCAATGCCTCGGCTCCTTCGTCAGTAATTTTCGATGAAAGTGCAAGTCGGCGCAAACGAGTCGCCCGCCCTTCACCAAACAGGATTTGGACCCCGGTATCATCAATGTTCCTGATACTCAACTCCACCAGATTTGAAAAGAAACGCGCTCTACTCAACGCCCATAAAGCAGCATGGAGGTCGGTGCCGTTCGAGCTGTCAATCTGGACCGATTCCAATCGATCAAAATACTGTGATTGCGAAAGTGCCTCAACCGAAGCAGCGTCACGCAGCGGACATACCAAGTGGCGAAGATTCCGCAGGGATTCTGAATTCGCGATGCGGCTGATGCTTTCTTGACTAAGTGGATTGTCCTCTAGGTTGAGGTATTCCAGTTCGGAGACCATCCGTGAATTGATCAGTGCGGCTACGCCCTCATCGTCAATTTCGTTCGCCCAGAGGTCCAAGACGCGAAGCGATCGGATGTGTGGATTTTGGCTGAGGGCCGCTACGCCGTCCCCCGTGCAACCAATCTTCATTAGGCCAAGACGGGAAAGACTCACCAGCGGCCAACTCGCCATTTCTCGCAACCCGGTGTCGCGCACCCCATTTTCGGACAAATGAAGCTCTTCCAATTGTGGCAAGAAGCTCGCATTCGCCAACGCTGGTAGTCCGTTTCGGGGCAAGCTTTCCCATTCGAAACGCAGGCGACGAAGCCTGGGCAGCTTGCAGGAGACAATCGACCTCAATGGTTTCATGGAGGGCTTGTCTAAATCGATCACAATCCCCGTAACGAACGGATGAACCTTGGGCGCGTCGATCAGCCCCTTGAAGTTGAAGTGAACGCGATTGGAGTGAACCACGAATTCTGACCATCTTGGTAACCAAGGGGAATCCTCCACCTGTGGGAGTTGGTCTGGCGAAATCCTCACCTTCTTGATGTTTGCCCCATTCGCCCCATTGAGTACGGTTACCAATTCCACCCCAAAGTATTCGTGCAGTTGGCTCACGAGGGACGATTGAGCGACAACCTTCTGCCCCTTCTTATCACCGCCCTCGCCTTCCATGCCCTTGTGCCTGCGTGGTATGTGGTCCCATATCTCCAGGTTGCGAAGTTTCTTGAGGTAGGTCGAGGACGTGAGGACTTCGCCGATCGACGAATCCAGCCGACGGCCGACAAGGACCAGTTTGAGCAGATTCACACCCGCCGGCCCAGTGACCAACGAGATCACGCCCGGATCCCCGTCGTAGTTGAGGTAGAGCGAACGGACCAGCGGCCATGATGAGTCCGCGATCATGTGAGGCAGAGAAGCCGCATCCGCAATCTCTAGACAGGCATCATCGGGCCAATGCTGTATCATCCGCGAAGCGATTGCAATTTCGTCTTGCAACGCCTCGCTTGGATCTTGCATTTGAAAATAGGAGAGCAGCGAGTCGAAAAAGGACTGACCAATTGGATCCATGGGAAGTCCAAGATCCAAATGCCAACGATGCTCCCAAACGCGTGACGGCGTGGGTAGACTCGCAATAAATTGCTCCAAGTTGCCCATAGCAGCTACATGCAATGACCGTTGCCGCCAATCTATCGTTTCCAGCGCGCAATGCGATCTTTGCGCAATGACTCATTCGCCAAATGGGCGGCCGCGGCCGATCGGACTCCGTCTTCCACCGGGCAGGTTGGCGTCTTGCGCGAGCGAATGCAATCGACCCAATTCTGCAAATGGAACTTGGCACCGTCGACCTGCTCGAAAAAGTCGGCGCCTCGCACTCCCTGCTTGCCGTCGATCCGTTCGCGGGCTTTGACCTTTTTCCCGCGCTCGGGATGGATCTCGTAGCGCCCCCGGTCGCAATATAGTGTTGCTTCGGAACCCATGAACTCAATCATCGCTCGATTGTGATGGTTGGCGAACGTGCCTTCAAAGTAGGCTTGCAGTTGGTTTTTCGGATAGTGGAGCAAGGTCTGCACCGTATCGGGAGTCTGCCACAGCCCTTTGGCCTTGAAGTGGTCGCCGATGCTGGCGGCGGACGCCGGGTCGTCCATGTCCAGCATCCAATAGGCGGTGTCGATCCAGTGGACCATCAGGTCGGTGAAGATGCCGCCACCGAAATCCCAAAACCACCGCCAATTGCGAAAGCGATATTCATCGTACGGCTGGTCTGGCGCGTTGCCCAAAAACTGCTTCCAGCGGACCGATGTGGGATCGATGCCGTAGTCGGGCTTTTTCCAACGAGGGGTGTTTCGATTCCATGTGAGATGAATCTTGTAGATGTGCCCCAGTTCGCCCGATCGCAAGATCTCTCGTGCTTCTTGCAAGTGCGGCATGCTGCGCTGCTGCGTGCCGACCTGCACGACGCGTTTGCTTTTGCGCTGAGCGAAGATGACGCGATCGCCTTCTTCCAAGCTGTGCGTGAGTGGCTTTTCGACGTAGACGTCCTTGCCCGCGCCACAGGCGTCAATGGTCATCGGCACATGCCAGTGATCGGGCGAACCGATCAGCACTGCGTCGATATCCTTGCGGTCGAGCAGTTTTCGATAATCGGTCGACTGGATCGCTTTCTTATCCGCCAGCTTGGCTCCTTCCGCCAGATGGTGGTCCCAAATATCGCAGACAGCAGCCAGGCGCACTCCGGGAATCTGGCCCAGGCGGCTCATCAGCCTGCGGCAGCGGCCACCCGTGCCGATGCAGGCGACTTGAATTTCGTCGTTGGCGGCGAAGCCTCGCGCGGATTCAAGGTTGGCCAGCGCGGTGGCGGCAGCCGCTCCGGCGACAAACGAACGTCGATTCATGTTCAAGCTATTCATTTTGCAACCCGAGTTGGAGTTCGACACAAGAGGGTAGTTGAGTTTCCGGATGGATAATCACTCAGTACATTAATATCGTTGATTGAACGAGCCGCGTCCACAACTTCGTCAGATCTGGACTACAAGTTTGACAGCTACGTCGGACGTGCGACAATGAGACGGTTGTGACAGGGATATGATTGAAAAAAGGGCAACAACATGAAGACAAATTGCCAAGCATGTGGACTTTCGGACGCTGGTCAGGGCGGGGCGACGAAATGTCCCAAATGCGGCGTTGCGCTAACGTCGTCCTCTGCATTTCTAGCGAACGTCGTCTTGTTTCTGGTCAGTGCGGCGATCACTTTCGGGGGTTCGTGCGTTTACATGTTGATGGCCCAGGCCGACGACCGCCAGGCGAATTCCAACGCGGTTGCCACCGCCCTACTTGCCCGCAACGACTCTCGGATCGCTCCGGCAAGTCCCGATCGAGCGGTTCGCGACGCGCAAATCGTCAATCGGTCGCCTGGCGTCGCGTCCGCGGCGGACTCGCACACGGTGGTGCCTCGTTCCGCCGCCGCGCCGGCACCCAAGTCGCCTGACGGGAAGGCCACGACATTGACCGACGGGGTCAAGCAAATCAAGGTCCCGCGACAAAATCCCTCGTCGGTCGCCGAGAAACCAAAGAAGCGTGGCGATCCGCCGGCCGATCGCCCGTCGCCCTCAATCGACATTGCGAACCTCACGCCGGCTCCCGATTCGACGTCGTCCAGGGTTCCGGACCCGACACGAACCTGGAATATCGTAGCCGCCCGCGCCAAGATTATCGCCCGCTTCGTCTCGTACCAGCGTCTCATGGTGACGCTCATGACCAGCGATGGCAAACTGCATGAAGTGCCATTTATCGCCCTGTCTGAAGCCGACAAAGACTACGTTCGCCGCGTCACCCAACTCGACATTCCCAACTTGCTGCTGGGCACGGTCAGCGGAGTCGTGTCTCCGATTGTTATCAAGGTCAAGAATGAATACGGAGACACGGAAGACGTACGGCTGTTGGAGGTTGAGCATACGGGCAATGAAGGCCGCAAGGCTCTGGTGGATTTGGCCTATAAGAAAGACGTCGTCGTGTTGTGGTATGATCGCGACGTCAACAAACGCATTGAAGGGATCGTTTTTCAAGGCGATATCCTACTCAACATTCATCCTTCGTTGGTGGTTCTGACGAAAGAAGCCAAGTCCCGTGCGAAAGCTCGAGCCGAGGCGCTGGCCGCGGCTAGAAGCATTGCCGTGCGTGATTCCGTCGCGCGCCGCGCCGCGCCGTCCGGAAAAATCTGGGTTGAAGGCTACTACCGCAAAGACGGAACTTATGTGCGAGGCCACTATCGTACTCGTTCCAAGTAGCCGCAAGGGGGGTCGAGCCACTCGGCCTCCGTTTTGCGTTTCCCGTCCCAATTCGGAATCACCGTGGCAAGAGGATAGAATGAGTTGGAAGCGATCATCCCCTCAAGCTCTGTTCACCGCTCACGTTCGTCGCTGATGGCCCGCATTTCTAAACAGCGAATTTCGTTGCTGGCTCCTCCCGTATTGCGACGGTTTCTTTCGGTCGTGGCGGTGGCCGCGGTTATCTTGTTGCTGATTGTGTTCGCATTGTTTCTTCAAGACGCGGCACATCAGCGGACGATCTTGCAGAACGAATCGGGCCACGTCATCGATCTTCAACGAGAAATTCTGTCACTTGAGTTTAACTCCGTCCGTTCCGACTTGCTCTATTTGTCACGGCTGGCCGCGCTGACGCGTTTTTTATCGGGTGATGCCGATTCTCGGAAAGAAGTAGAAGATGAATTCGCGCGATTCGCGGCGTCCAAGGGGGTTTACGATCAGATTCGCTGTCTCGATACGACGGGCCACGAGATTGTCTGCATCGACTGTCATGAAGACAATGCCGACGTTGTGCCTAGCGATCAGATGCAGAACAAGGCGACCCGCTACTATTTTGAGCCCGCTTTAGAAATTGAGGCGGGCGAAGTGTTTGTGTCGCCTTTTGATTTAAAGGTCGAACATGGCTCGATCCAACATCCGTTCAAGCCCGTGATTCGATTTCTCACGCCCGTATTTGATCGGTCGGGGGAAAAGCGCGGGCTGCTTGTACTCAACTATCTGGGCGACCGTCTACTCGCCAAGTTGAAAGACGTCTCGGAAGGATTTCGTGGAGAGACGATGTTGGTCAATTTGGCGGGCGAATACGTACAAGCTCCGAATCCCAAACACGAATGGGGACGGATGCGGCTGCACGAACACGACTTTCCCAACCATTTCCCTCAGGCCTGGCAGCAAGTCGAGAAACTGACGGCCGCTCAGTTCTACATCGGATCGGACTTGTTCACATCGCAGCGAGTTTCTCCAGACCAGAAGTCGCTTTCGCCGGAACCGGTCGACAATATGGAGGAGCAAGATGATCCAACCTCCTTGGTGCTGGTCTCCCACATTCCACAATCGATCGCCACGGCGCATTCCAGCCGCCTGCTGCGACAGTTGTTGCTCATGTGCGGGGGAGCCTTGGTACTCGTTGCCGTGTTAGCGCGGTATTGGGCTCGGTCGGGCGCGATTCGCCAAATTCAGGAACGGAAATTGATGGAATCGGAGCGTCGTCTGCGTCGGCTTTCCACCCGCTTGCTGGGGGCGCATGAGGCGGAACGTCGAAAGCTGTCCCGCGATTTACATGACGAACTGGGCCAGCAAGTGACGGCGATCACGTTGGGCCTGCGATCCATGGCGCAAGAAGATTTGGGACCGCGCGCGAATCCGCTGTTGCGGCGGGCCGTTGCGGATATCAATCACCTGCTAGAAAGCTTGCACGAGATTTCCTCGGAAGTCCGCCCCACCGCGCTGGACGATCTTGGCCTGCAGGACGCCGTCCTGAGCTTCATCGATAAATACCAAAGTCGAACCGAAATTGCGGTCGCCACCGATTTGCGGTTGGAAAATTGGCGGATTCCGCGAACGATCCGTGAAAACGTTTATCGAGTGTTGCAAGAAGCTCTTTCCAACGTCGCGGCGCATGCGGCAACCAGCGAAGTTTCCGTTACAATTGAAGTAACGGACACCACGCTGGTACTACGAGTGGAAGACATAGGTCGCGGTTTCGATGTGGAAACTCTTCAAGAGACGCAGCGGCTGGGAGTGTTGGGAATGCGCGAACGAATCGAACTGCTGGATGGCGAGTTCGAGATTGAATCAGCCCCGGACGAAGGCACGCGGATTCGCGTGGCAGTCCCCCTTTCAAGAGAAGACGCGCAGCCAAGAATCCATCGCGAATGACGAATACCTAATTGTCACAGTGAACCTAAACCGGCCGCCTTGTAAGCGGCCTCGATACGGCCCGAACAACGAAGACGAGACTCCGACATGAATCCTTCTCCTACACAACAAGCAACGTTTTCGGATCCATCCGTCATTCGAGTCGTGCTGGCCGACGATCATGAGATGGTGCGCGAAGCACTGGCCCGAATTCTGGAAGAGAGTGGCCGAATTCGTGTCGTCGCTCAGGCCAAAGACGGCCTGGAAGCACTGGCGGCGGTTGCCAACTCGCTGCCGGACGTCGTCGTGCTGGACTATACGATGCCCAATCTGGACGGCGCGCAGGTTACCGAGCGGCTGCTAAACGTCCGTCCCGACATCAAGATCCTCGTGTTGACCGTTCACGAGAACATTCACTACGCGGTTCGCGTACTGGAATCCGGTGCCCACGGCTACGTCATCAAATCGGCGGCCGTTGACGAATTGGTCGAGGCGATCGATTCGGTTCGGCAGGGCAAAATTTACGTCTCGCCCAAGGTGTCCAAGGAAGTGCTCGAACATATACGGCAGCCGAAAAGAAAACGCGTGGGTGTCCATTCTCTTTCCCAGCGAGAATTCGATTTCCTGCGGATATTCGGCACGGGCAAATCGCTGCAAGAGTGCGCCAAACAAATGGGAATCAGCACGAGTACCGCCTCGACCTATCGCGCGCGGATCATGGAGAAGCTGAATCTGTCCAGCACCGCCGAAGTGATTCGCTTCGCCTTGGAACACGATGTCGTTGGGTAGCTTTTGGCCGTTGCCAACATCCATCCGTAGGCGACTTTCGCCGGAAATGGCTCACGGCTACGTTTCATCCGCCGTGATGTGTTCGCGGATTCGCAGAACAACAGCCGAGGCGATCAGCAACACCGCTGTGTAAGCAGCCAGAATCGCGACGTGCTGCCAGATCGGCTCCCGCCCCACCCAACCCGTTGCTTCCCATTCCGTGAAACCCAGCCAAGTTGCCAACGTACTCCGTAGCCGATACTGCACCGTGAATTTCTTCACCAGCGCCGGGACCGATCCGGCCACGAACTCGAACAGCAGCGTGAAGGCAACCGCGGTTACCATCGCGCGCCGCCGCATGACGACACCGATGAACGAGTACAACGCGCCGTAGGCAATGCACGACAACGCGATTAAGAACGTCATCACTAGCCACAATTGCACGGGCCGCTGCAAATCGAACGCAATCGCAAGGATGACCAGCGACATGGAAAGGCCCAGCCAGGCAGCAACCGCCGACCAGCTTATCGCCGACAAGTATTTGCCGATTAGAAGGGCTTCCTTTCCAAACGGACGGACGGCTCCGTAGATCCAAGTTTTGCCTTCCAACTCGGTGTGAACGGTGGGCGTGGCCCATAGTAGCAGTCCGAGTAAGGAAATCACTCCGGGAAGCAACACGAACAGCATGGACGCCCAAATTCTCTCGAATTCCTCTAGATGCCGAGTCGCCGCCTCAACGTCCTCTAGATGCTGGGTCGCCGGCTCAACGTCGTTTTGATGCTGAGTCGCCGCCTCAACTTCGCTTTGATCCTGAGTCGCCGCCTTAACTCCGTTATAGGCCAGCAGGCCAAAAATCGCGGGCGGAAACAGCACCAACACCAACCAGCAAGCAATCCGTGCCGTGGTAAACGAGCGGCGAAAATCGAAAAGAAAAACCACGATACTGGAACGCAGGATGTTCACAGTTCCCCCCGATGAATTTGCATCAACGAATTGAACAGCGATTGCAAGGAGTCGTCGGGCGACTGTAGTTCGTCGATGCGTAAGCCCGCTCCCTCGATCCAACTGGGCAGTTGTTGGTAAATCGACAACGGGCTGTTAGTGGCCACGGTAAGCTCGCGCCGGCTGGTGTCGAGCTGGATCGACGTGACCTCTCCCGATTCCAACAACCGCCGCGCCAGTTCGCTCGGCCGATCACAACGTATGCGAATTTCGTTGGGGATGTCGGCCAACAGTGAGTAGACTTCGTCTGGCGACCCCGATGCCAACAGGCGTCCGCCACAGATCAGTAGAAACGAAGGGCTGATCGCTTCGACTTCGTGCAGGATGTGGCTGGCCAGCAGCAAACTGCGGCCCTTTTTATTCCATTCGCGCAGCACTTCCGTCATTTCATGCCGGCCGATCGGATCGAGTCCGTTGAACGGTTCGTCCAAGATCAACAACTCGGGCTCGTGGGCAAATGCCTGCGCGAGCTTCGTTCGCTGCCGCATGCCCAGCGAATAGGTGCCCAGCTTGCGGTGCATGGGCTCCCGCATACCAACGCGGCTCAGCGCCGCCACTGCCCGGTCGGCGGCTTCACTCCGATTGATTCCGTAGAGCTCGACCATGTAGCGGACCCACTCGAAGGCGCTCACGTTGGGATAGAACACATCGAGTGCCGGGCAGATGCCGATCCGTCGCAACATGGTTTCGCTTTGCCATGCATTCTTACCGAACACGGAAACGCGCCCGATCGTCGGCCGCAATTGTCCAAGAATGAGGTTGATAAATGTCGTCTTGCCCGATCCGTTGGGCCCCAGCAGACCATACGCGCCCGGCTCGAGCGTCAACGTGATGTCGTTCACGCCGATGACGCTGCCGTACAGTTTCGTAACGTTGGTGAATTCGATCATCAGATCCGCATGGGGGCCGACACGCGACGGTTGATTACCACGATGGAAAAAACGGTAAGCCCCACCAAGATGATCAGCGGCCACATCACTGTTGTGAAGTCGTCTTCCAAGCCGAACACCCAACCCTCGACTTTCCACAGCATGTGAATCAAGGAAACTTCGGTCCAGAACTGCTCGGTCATTAACAAGAATAGATACGTCACCCAGCCCAGCGCCCAGACGCAGAACCAGGCGTATCCGGCGTAACGTGTTTCGGAGGTTAGAGACGAAAACATCAGTGCCAGCGCGGTGGTGGGGATCAGCAACACGGCCGACGCCGCCAGAATGCGCAGCGGCAAGTCCCACGTGTCTTGAACCACGGTCCAGGTGGGTGATAGGAATACACCCACCACATAGAGGACCAACGCCGGCACCGTGGTAATTAACGCCAAGTAGCACCATACGACGATCGACTTGCCCAAGATGTACTCGCCGCGTCCGATGGGGCGGGAAAAGTAGAGCAAGAACGCTCGCGAGCGGACGTCCTTGGAAATGAGTTGTGGCGCGATCAACCCCACAATCAAGACCATCAGAATGCCTTGCGGATATTGAAAAAACGTCAGCAGCAGCAACGCCCAAACATCGTGCCGCGCCGCCTGCGGGTCGTCGAGCATGCTCTGGATCGTGTGTCGAACGGCGGGCGAAACGGCCCATACTTGCTTGCGAAAGTCACCAGGATCCACGGGTATGGGTGGAGTTAGTGGTCCTGATCGGCGCGGGTGTTCTGGTGGCACGAGTTGATGTGGACGTGAGAGGTCGTCCCATAATTCCTCATCTTTGTACTCAACGTCTTCCTCTTGAAGACCCGCCACATTCTTTAAGATCAGCCCCAATTCCGAGCCTTCGCCCAAGATGTCGTCGCTGTATTGTTCGTAAACGAAAAAGCACAGCCCCAACGTGAGGGCCGGCACCCAGGCCACCATCAGCATGCGGCGCAGCCAGGGATTTTTCCACGCCAATCGTAGTCCGCTGTGCGCGATCACCAGCCAATTCAGTCGGCCCACATGACGGCGCCCCTGCCACGGCCGATAGCCCAAGTCATGAATTGGCATGACTGCCCTCCCGCACCGCATCGACGAAAATCTTCTCCAGGGAATTCCGCGCCGGCTCAAGCGATCGAATTCCAACCCCCGACTCGCGAGCCCACTGCCAAATTCGATCCGTCAGGCGGTCATCCGGCGACTTCAGAGATATCGAGCCGTTGTCCAGCACTTGGGCCTCGATGTTCTCTTGCCTTAACCGATCCAGAAAGGGATCGATCGGTCCCAACACTCGAACTTGCATCATCGGTGACGACGGACGCCGCAGCACTTCCAGCGATTCTTCCAATCGGACTCGGCCCTTGACCAAAATCACCACGCGGTCGCACACGGTTTGCACGTCCGGCAGAATATGCGTCGAAATCACGACCGCCTTGTTCGCCCGTCGCGCCAGCACGCGCACGCGGGCCAGCATCTTCTGGCGCTCCTCGGGGTCCAGTCCCGAGGTTGGCTCGTCCAGCACCAGCAGCGGCGGATCGTGAACGATTGCCTGAGCGAACTTGACCTTTTGCCGCATGCCGGTCGAATAGGTTTCCACTTCACGATACCGTTCTTGTTCGACACCGCAGAAGTCCAGAATCTCGTGGGCCCGCCGCAATCCTTCGACCGACGGCAAGCCCGACAGCCGCGCGGCAAAACGGACCGTTTCCACGCCCGTCATGCCGGGAATGTAGCTGTCGTCCTCGACCATGTAACCGACATTGGCCCGGATTTTCCGCGCCTGTCTCTTTAGGTCATATCCCAGCACCGTACCGCTGCCGCTGCTCAGCTTGACCAGTCCCAACAACAGCTTGATCAACGTTGACTTTCCCGCGCCGTTGGGCCCCAACAGCCCGGTAACTCCACCGCCGATTTCCAGGGAAACATCATCCAGCGCACGATTAAACAAGTAGTTTTTCGTGATGTGTTCCAGATGAATGAGAGACTTCGAATTCATGCCGCGGTGCAAATCATCGAACAATCAAGTGAGGCCGTTAGACCGAAGATACCGGGGATTCGCATTGGCGACCAGGATATTGGCGGATATTGGGCCAGCGAAGAATTGGCACGACAAGCCACGGAGCGCCGGCCAGCGGCACCTCAAGAATGCTGAGTTGGTTGTTTCGGCGGCCTTGATGGCCCATCGCGGGGCCAGATTTCAGCGAGTCGATTCGGTCATGTCACCGGCGAATTAACCATCTTTTGACGATTCCTTCGACTCATCGCCGGCGGCCGAAGAATTACTTTTTCCCTCTCCGCCGTTCGATCCTGTTGCGCGAATCCCCTGCAAGACCTCGCGGATTTGCTGGTGAACCGCCGGATGGTGCTTCACCAGAATGACGTTCGCCTTTCCCAACAGTAGTTTCCCATCGCTTTCATCCCAGGTGCCCGCGGCCACCGTCTCACGTAGCAACTCCGCCAGCTCGCCAGTCTTCTCGGCATACCGCTCGTTGACGGGGTAGAGCTTCACGATAATCCGGTCGGCTTTCACCCCGTCTTTTTCCACTTTGGGGTCGACGACTCGGCGCGGCTTGACGCTCCGAATCTGCTCCAGCAACTCTCGTACTTCTTCGTGTACTTCTTCGGTTTGGGAAATGACCAACACGTATTTTTCGCCATACGCCATCGATTCAATCGATCCGGGACCGCCGACTTGGTCCCACGTATCGGGCGCAATGGTCGTGGTGATGACCCTCGTCAGCGCGATGAAATTTGGCTCCGGCGGATTCACCGCGAAGGGCGAACCGGCAACAGACAAATTTGCCGGGGCGACCAGATCGGCAACGTCGTAGACTTTCGGCCACAAGTTCGCGTCTGCCTCCTCAAAAGTCGTAATCAACAGGACCTCGTTGGCAATGACGTAGGTCAGTTCTAATTCGTCCAGCATGAGATTCAAAGCGGAGCGCAAGGAAACATCGGATAGTTCTCGAGTGATGGGCGTATCGCCGCCGATGCCGACGACGTCGAGCGCCTTGGTGTCCAGTTCGACGTCGAATCCGACGACCATTTCAATTTGCTTCGCGACATCGTGCAGGGGGACTTCTATCAGTGAAACGTCGACGCGAGTATCCAGCGCGGCGCGGATGCGTTCTTCCTTCACGCCCGCGTCCTGGCCCGCCTTCGTTTGCTTGGCTAGTCGCACATCCTGAGCTTTCAACCACTGGCCGCTGAACGTAAGAAATCCAAGGGCCGCCATCGTAAGAAGGAAATTGCCTCGACTTTTTCTTGTTAGCATGACTCTGTTCCTGGGAAAGGATTGGTCCAAACAACTTGCCTCTACTTCAGTTAGTCGTGCTCCTCAGCCTTCGGTTCTCCCCCTTGTTAAGGCGGGAGCTGGAGGGTCCCTCCGTTAGTTGCACAGGTACGCCACAACGGCACTCCACGTTCAATCGCCATCCAAATCCGGCTCGGCGATAAACCGATAACCGGCATCACGGATCGTTAGAAAGTGTTTCGGATCGGCGGCTTCTTTCTCAAAAATCTTGCGCAGGCGACGGATGAACTGGTCGGGAGCACGGGTCGACAGGCTGCCGGCCAAATCCCACACGTTTTCCAGAAGCTCTTGCCGTGAAACGACGCGCCCTTCGTTTTCGATGAAATAGCCCAGCAGTTTCATTTCCATCTTGGTCATGCGAACCGGCTGATCCGCCACGGTGACCTCAAAAGTGTCGAAGTCGATTTTCGCGTCGCGGAACTCGAACTGCTTCAGCATTCCCTCGGCGCTGGGCCTTCGCTCCTTGCGTCGATCGTTCAAGAACAACAAATTCTTTACGCGGCTCAGCAGTTCATCCAATTCAAACGGTTTGTTCAAATACTGGTTGGCGCCCACGTCGAAGCCCCGCGTGCGGTCTTCCGACAACGTACGGGCACTCAGAATGAGCACCGGCGTGTCGCGCCCCTGATCGCGAATCGACTCGCACACCTCGTAACCGCTCATGCCCGGCAGCATGATATCGAGAATGACCAAATCGATGTCGTCGGGACTCTCCTCGATCACCTTCAGCGCCGACGGGCCGTCGCCGACGGTCGTAACCTGATAGCGTTCGGCTTCCAAGTTGTACTTGATGCCGATCGCCAGGTGGCTCTCGTCTTCGACCACCAGGATGTGTTTGGCATCGGTCATGTGAGTTGCGTCTCCGGCGGTGCCAGCGGCGTCACGGGGTTTTCCGTCGAATCGGCGGCGGGCGTTCCGGGTAATTGAACCTCGAACACGGTTCCTGATCCTTTTTCGTTATCATGCACGCGCACCCTGCCGCGCAAGCGATGGACCAACGTGCGGACGATATACAAACCAAGCCCCGTTCCCGGTTTGTCGCGTTCCAATTCGAATCCCAGCCGCACAAAGCGGCCAAAGATTTTTCGCCGCAACGGCAAGGGAATTCCCGAGCCGTTGTCGGCGATCCGAATGAGGATCTGGCCATCGCCTTTCGTCTTGGCCTTGGCTTTCACGGCGACCTCGATCCGTGGCGGGTTGCCGGCGTACTTGACCGCGTTGTCAATCAGATTGCGGAAGATCATATCCAGATCGACGGGCCGCGCACGCACGTGGCAAGGGTGCAAATCGAGCGCGACGTCTTCGGGCGGCACGCGGTATCGCAAGCAGACCGACTGGGCGCAGCGCCGCAACAGTTCGGCCAGTTCAACGTCTTCGATCTCGCTGTCGACGGCTTCGCGATCCAGCCGCGCGGCATCAAGCAAATGATTGATCAAGTGATCAAGCCGCTCGACGTCTTCCAGCATGAAGCGGCGAAAGTTCTCGCCTTCCTCCTCGGTCACCTGCCGCCGGTTCAGCGTTTGCAGATAGAGCTTCAGCGAGGCGATGGGTGATTTCAACTCGTGCGTTACGCTGTCCATGAAGTTGGACTGTCGCTGGTTGAGGTTGATGGTCTTGATGGAAATTACAAGATACGCGACGACTCCCACCAACACGGCAACCAGGAACACAGTGCCCACCGACAGCAGAGTCCAGTAAAGGGCTCGAATGGTGTCCCCGAAAACCGCCAGCAATACCCATCCCACGATCAGTGCCACCAGCAGCACGATCATCACGACGGCAAGCGTAATGGGCCAGCGAAGACGGGTGGACATGAACACCTACGGAGTAAAACGGGCAACTCACCACGGCGGGCACCAGCCAACCGCTGGATGCTCGGAGCCACCACTTACTCGAAGATAGTAGGTGCGGCTCGCCCCGGTCAATAAGGCTGGCCCTGATTTGTAGTTTTGGCCAGCCGATCGCCGACAAGGCTCGACGGCCAATTGCGAACCGACGGGGCAAGCGGGTCCGCGACGGGTTCAAGGGTTGAATCGATCCGCGAATGGCAACAGGCCATGGATCGACGCGACATCTTCACCGCCGGCTTCGAGGCATTTGTCTCCCAACGTCTCAGTTCTGGTTTCGCATTATTGGAAAGAGTTTGGCGAGCCGATTCTTGTTTATCCGGCGAGGGTTGCGAGGTAGGTCAGCAGCGGCCGTACTAAGGTTGAAGTGTTCTCTCGCCACGAACCTCAAGAAAAGCGGCTCGGTCGATCTGCCTCCTCTTTTTCTTCATTATCACAGTACTACTCGGACTCCTCGTCGTCGGTCTGAGTCGTCCGCTGCTGGCCCGTGCCGGTGAAGGGAAACAGGATCACGTCCTTGATGTTCGCCCGGTTGGTTAGCAACATGATCATGCGGTCGACGCCAATGCCCAAGCCGCCCGTCGGCGGCATTCCCAAATCGATGGCCGCAAGAAAATCTTCGTCCAGCGGGTTCGCTTCTTCATCACCCGCGTCACGGTCGTCCGACTGCTGTTCCAGCAATTGTCGCTGGCGAACCGGGTCATTAAGTTCCGAGTAGGCGTTGCCGATTTCCCAACCGTTGGCGAACGGCTCGAACCGTTCGATCAGCCGCGGATCTTCTCGGTGGATCTTGCACAACGGCGTCGATTCGACCGGATGATCGATCACGAAGCAAGGCTGAATCAGCTTGTGCTCCGCGTGAAACTCGAACAAGGCTTGCACCAGCTTGCCCCATGACCACTTGTCCAATTCGCCCTTGGGCACCTCTTGAACAAGGAACGGATCGTTGTCCGGCAAGTCGCGCAGCGCCGACCGTAAGCCTTCGGCATCCAGTGCCCCAACGTCGATGCCCGTATGCTCATTCACCAAGTCCAGCATCTTCAGCCGCGGCCAGGGCGGCTCAAAGTCGAGTTCGATCGACTCTTCACCGTCATCTCCCCCGCCGAATTCCACTTTTGTCGTATCACGTACCGTGCGGAAAACGTGGGCATACAGATTCTCGGTCAGTTCCATGATGTCGCGATAGTCGGCGTACGCCTCGTAGCTTTCCATCATGGTGAATTCAGGATTGTGGGTCTTATCGATGCCTTCGTTGCGAAAGTTCTTCGAGACCGTGAACACCTTGTCAAAGCCGCCGCAGATCAACCGCTTGAGATAGAGTTCGGGCGATATCTGCAGGTAATAATCGTTGTCGATGGCCCACACATGAGTCTTGAAAGGCCGCGCGGCGGCACCGCCATAGACGGGCTGAAGCAACGGCGTTTCCATTTCCATGTAACCGCGGCCGGTCATGAATTCACGAATAGCCGTGATGGCCTTGGAACGCATCACGAAGACATCACGGGCCTCGGGGGCGCTGGCAAAGTACGCACTGCGGTCGCGATAGATCAACTCGGGATTCTGCAGTCCATGGTGCTTTTCGGGAAGCGGCCGTAGCGACTTGCAAAGGACCTCCGCGTTTTCGACCCTGACGCTCAGTTCGCCGGTTCGTGTTCGAAACAAGTGGCCGCTGACGCCCAGCCAATCACCTAGATCGCAAAGTTTCAGTTGCGCGAACGCATCGTCGCCCAGGAGTTTCTTATTCAGAAAAGCTTGGACCCGTCCCGACTGGTCGTGCAGATCGGCAAAAATCGTCTTACCCATGTTCCGCCAGTTGGTGATGCGACCCGCCGCGCGGACCGGTTCGTCGCTCTGCGCTTCACCCTCCAGGTGGTCCCAATTCTCGCGAATTTCGCCGATCAAATGGCTCCGGTCGAACCGATAGGGATACGGCTCGACGCCCGCGTCGCGCAGTGACTGTAACTTTTCCAAGCGAACCTGTCGGTGGTCCGTCGCCATTCAATTCTCCTTCATTTGCCGCTGCTTGAGCCGGCCTTCGTAAACGGAAACCCTTGCGGCGAAGTCGCACTGTACGCCCGACGCGATTTGCTTTTATCTTCCAGCGAAGCCGCGATCGGCAGAAACAACGGCGGGGTTTCCGATAATTTTGTTGATCGGCCGCTAACGCGGTCTTCTACTTCTTCCGTCTGAAATTGTGACATCGCTCGTTGGATCAACCGATACTTCGTCCAATCGATAAGGATCATGTCGGGCACCAACTCATTGTGTTCGCTCCTGAGCGTCGGCAGATTGATTATTTGCTCGACGCTGATTTGCTCGTCATCCGTTTCACCGAACAGGACGGCCGCCTTTCGTTTGAAGACCCCGGGAATGTCTTTGCAGGCGGAACGAATATAGCCGACAAAGTCGTGTTCGCCCGAGGGCAAGACCGTGATATCTCTTGCGTCTTCAACTCGGATGTTCCTGGCAATTGCGGCGCGGATGTCCATCACGTCGGCAAACGCAGCCGTGGCCGTCGCCTCACCGGCACCCTTGCCGTAGTAGAGTTGGCTGCCGAAATGTCCCGCATCCACCGGGTCGTTCTCGACGACCTCGCCCTCGATGTATATCGCGTTGTATTCGTTGGAGACATTGGCCAGCGGGTGATAGTTCGGTACTAAAGTTGGCTGAACCGACATTCTCAACTGGCCGTCGACCAGTTCCGCGACCGCCAGTTGCTTGATCGTGTAACCCATTTCCTCGCAAAATTCGATGTCCGCCGGCGTCACATTGAGAATCGGGGACAGCAACATATCGCGCTGACAATCGACGTCCACTCCAAAGGTCATCCCCGCTAGGATCGCCAGTTTTTCGGCCGCGTCGCGACCGCTTAGATCAGCGTTTTCGGTATCGGTCGAGACGTCCCGCACGTCGTCCGAGGGTGCTTCGGCGAATCCGTTTTGAAGTGCTTGCTCGAAGGCCCAGGCCATCGCCGGATTCTGAAACTGTTCTTGATGCGACCGCCGCACGTCTTCGTTTTGAGCGAGGAACTTGGGCATGACGGTCAAAATGAAGTTGCAGGTTCCGTTCAAGATCCCGACCAACTTACGAATGCGCTGCCCGCGCCAATGGTCGCGCATTAATCGAATGATCGGGATGCTTCCGCAAACGGCCGCCTCCAAGGCAAGCACGGCGGAATACTCCCGCGCGGTCTCAATCAATTCGCGACCCCATCTGGAGATGACGGTCTTGTTGGCGGTCACCACGTTCTTACCCGCCCGCAACAACAAGTCGATGCGATTGCGAGTTAGCTCGTAAGGATCGACTCCGGCGGCGTTCTTTGATTCGCCGATGAGCTCCACCACGGTATCCACGGGCGAGACAACCGCGGCAAAGTCTTTGTCGAATTGTTCCCCCGAGACCAGCGAAATGCCGGTGTCGCGCAGCCATTGATGCTTTTCATGAGACGGATCGCGAACCACCACGAACTTCACCGCGACACTTTGCTCCTCGCGCAACAGCATTTTCAGCAGAGGCCGCCCCACGGCTCCGCAACCGAGAATTCCGATTCTCATTGGTTCAGATTCCGGCTCCATTACTTCTCCTGGTTCCAACAAAATGGATGAGGCGCGTCGACAACATGGCGAGGGTCGAACGTAGAGAGCCCCCAGTGCGATTCACAATCCTGTCTCACGAGTCCATCGCCGCGTCGTCAAGAACTTCTTCCGAGACATAGATGGGTAGATTGGGATCGCAAGTAACCGCAACGGCGATCGCGTCCGAGGGGCGTGAATCGATCTCCACCAATTCGCCATCCTGCTTGACTCGCAGTTTAGCGAAGTAGGTATGATCCCGCAGTTCGTTTATCACGACGCTATCCAACTCGGCCCCCAACGACTCGACGGCATTGACCAGCAAATCATGAGTCAGCGGCCGGGGCGACGGATATTGTTTAACGCGGCGGTCGATACTCGTCGCTTCAAAAATACCAATCAGGATGGGGAAAGTTCGATCGCCATCGACTTCTTGCAAATAAATGACCTGCTGGTCGTTAATTTCACTAATAATAATTCGCGACAACTGCATGTGTACCGGCATAGCGTTTCCTCGGTCATCGTGGACGGTGATGACGACAGACATCAATTATAGGGTGGGCAACCGAAGTCAGGCTAGAGCCCCGGGTTTTCAATCGCGTTTCGAACGCCGTTCACGGAAAACGCCCCCAACACATCAACAAGCCGTCGCGCGACACCCTCCGCTAGGCCGCACCGTGCTGGTCGTCTCTGAGGACATGGTCCAGGCTGATATGCGGACGTCGCCTGACTTCAATAGGCGAATTGCCTCGTCGGATCAACGTACCCCTCGCCAACCTGCTCGTCGACCAGATAGGCCTTCATACATGCACGCTTATTGGTTGTTGACAGCTTACCTGCACCGCCCAGGTTGTGCGGCCAAAACGGCGCACTGAAGAGTTTGTAACATACGACAGCACGAGCCCCTGCATGACCGCCGAAGAGCGATTGTTTCACTCGCAAGTGTTCTATCTCTATTTTAGCTGGCTAGACACAATCTGGAAAGCGCTGGCGGACGGTCGGCGGCCTGGCGTCCCTGCCAGGGTTGCTCGTCGCGTGATCCGTCGGTCCCGGGCAGCCGAGCGCACGTTGCACTTTCCGTGATCAATTGTCCAGCGGCTCAGCTCGATCGACTCATTCCACCATGACTGAAACGTCGAACGTTGCTTCGTCACCTTCCGCCGGAGCAATGCGAAAGCGGATGATGACTTTCTTAACATCCTTTGGAATGGACAATGCTCCCTGTGCATAGTGAGCGGGCTCGTCTTCCGTCGTCGGTTCGTAGACGGTGGCGACCTCTTCCGCCAAGACAGTTTGGCCGTCCGCGCTCACCAGGGCGTTGAACACCTTGGCATCGCTGACCGGGCTGCCGTCGCGTGTGATCGAAACCGCTGGTTCGACTTCTTCGCCAGCGTGCAGGTGCTTGCCGTGATGGCCGAGCTTGATCTGCAAATCACCGTGCTCTTTCGGTTCACCTTCCCAGACCAGGGCGTCGTCGTCTCCGTGTACATGGCCGCCGGTGCCATGTGGTTCTTCACTGAAGTTGCCCGAGTACGGCGTGTCGTCGATGACACCCGTGATCGTGCCTGCGTACTCCTGGACCACTCCGAGGCTCTCGTGATTGCCCACGAAACGTGAAGCAGAGCCTTCCGGATCGCCTTCTTGCGGCGCGGCCTGCAGTGTAACTTGCATCGCTGGATCCTTGATGGTCAGTTGGATCTCTTCGGCCTTGATGGGCGAAGTCGATGTTTCATCGCCGCCCAGGATGTAGACGGTAGCTTGCTGTTTGTCGTGATCGACGGTGAACTCGACGTGGTATTTGCCGCCACCCCAATCGGCTAACGTGCCTTCGTGCGGGCCGGCTCCGTGGCTGTGCCCGCCGCCCGCTTTGTTAGTATTGCCTTGATCGTCGGATGCTCCCGACTGATTGGTGGGTCCCTGTTCGGCATTGCCGCCGCAGCCGACCATAAATGACATTGCCGAGATAATCACGATTGTCAAAAGCGAGATTTGAGGGGTCTTCATTTGAACTTCCTTTGCAAAAGGTAATGTGTGTCCGTGCGACGTTGCAGGGACATAATTCTGAATAATTCTGAATGGTGCCAGGCAACCAGCCGTGGAACCAACGATTTCGACAGTAGAATTACGGAGTGATTTTTTCCCTTGCATCTTCGAGTTGAGCCAGTTTGACTGCGTCCTTGCCGCTGAATTTCCAAAAGATTCCGGGGTGGATTAGGAACTCGCAAAATGTCGAGGTCACAAGCCCACCAACAATAACCGTGGCGACCGGATACAGGATCTCTCGGCCCGGTTCCTTGCCGCCGAGAACCAGTGGAAGCAGGCCGATTCCTGCCGTGAGTGCCGTCATCAGCACGGGAGCCAGCCGTTCGAGACTGCCGCGTAGGATCATTTCCCGTGTGAAGTCCTCGCCTTCCTCTTTCATCAGATGGAAGTAGTGGGTGACCAGCAGAATGCCGTTGCGAACGGCGATGCCACCCAGCGAAATGAAACCGACAAGGCTCGCGACCGTTAGCGGCTGATCGGTGATGACCAACGCAAGCACGCCGCCGATGAATGCCGTGGGTAAAGCGTTGAGGATTTGCAGGACGACCCGCACCGAGGGAAACAGGACCATCAACACCACAAACATGCCAATCACCGAGACCCCGGCCAGCACGATAATAGTTCGTGTGGCTCGCTGCTGGCTTTCAAACTGCCCGCCGTACTCGATGAAGTATCCTTCGGGCAAGGTGACGTCACGATCGACTCGTTTTTCGATCTCCGCCACGGCACTTGCCAGGTCCCGCCCCTGGGTATTGCAGCGGATGACCATGCGGCGACGAGCGTTCTCGCGATTCACCGCGTTGGGACCGCTGCCCGGTCCAATGTCAGCTAACTCGCGGAGTTCGATCTGACCCCGATTATTCGGCAAGTCGATTCGCAACCGTCCAAGGTTGGCGTAGTCCGTGCGATAGTCTTCCTCAAGGCGTACCAGCAGATCAAATCGGCGCTGGCCTTCAAGCACTTGCGATACGACTTCGCCCTGCAGTGCCGTCTGCACGATATTCGCCACGTAGGCGCGTGTCACTCCGTGAAATGCGAGATCGTCCGACCGAAGTTTGATGTGCAATTCCTCGGTCATTCGAATGGGTTCGATTACGGGCGGCGTCACGCCATCAATTGCCTGTACGGTCGTCTTCACTTTCACGGATAACTGCTGCAATGTATCGATATCATCGCCGTGAATTTTGATAGCGATTTGGGCATAGACGCCGGACACCATGTGGCTGATTAGATGAGCCAGCGGCTGTTCAACTTCAATATCCACGCCGGGCACTTCTTGGCCCAATTCTTCGAGGAGTTGCTCAAGGATGTCCTCGCGATGACGACCACCGTTGGGATTCATGCTGAGGATGTATTCGCCAGCGTTGACCGGCGAGGCATGTTCGTCCATCTCCGCTCTCCCCGTACGGCGAACGAAATGCAGGATTTCGCCGTCAGGATTCTTCTCTGACTTTTGCATCTCACGTAGCTTCCGGTCGATAATGCCGGACGCCTCGTTTGATGCGTCCAACGATGAACCGGGCGGTAGCGTCAAGTTGATCTGCACGCTGCCTTCGTCGAAATCTGGCAGGAAGTTTCTGCCAAGTCGCGACATCTGCCAGCCGGCGATAACAACCATGACCCAGGTGACAACCAACAACAATACGGGCCGAGCCATGCTTAGGCGAATTAAGTAGGTTGAGATTCGTTTGAGCCATCGCAATAGCAGACCGTCCGTTTCAGCATGTGCGGATTTTGATTGCGGCAGAAGGTAGTACGAAAGCACGGGTGTCACTGTCAGCGAGACAAGCAGCGACGCGAGAATCGAAACGATGTACGCCACTCCGAGCGGCGCGAACAGCCTGCCTGCTACGCCCGACAAAGCGAACAACGGCAAAAAAACCAGAATCACAACTGCCGTTCCGAAGACGATGGCACTACGTATTTCCTTGCTGGCCTCGTAAACGACTTGCAACGCCGGACGCGGTTCGTCGAGGGTGTTGTTTTCCTTGAGGCGACGAAAGATGTTTTCGACATCAACGATGGCGTCATCGACGAGTTCTCCCATCGCAACGGCAATTCCGCCCAGCGTCATCACGTTGATTGACAACTCGGTCCCTGTCAGATGTCCGATCAGACGGAAGACCAACGTCGTGATGACTAAAGAAAGGGGAATCGCCGTGAGTGTGATGAACGTCGTGCGAAAGTTGAGTAGAAACAGAAAGAGAATGATCAACACCAGCACGGCACCGATCACCAGTGCCTCGCCGACGTTGAAGACGCCGCGATCGATGAAATTCCGAAGCTGAAATAGCTCGGGGTTAATGACGATATCCGCTGGTAACGAATCTTCGGCTTCTTGCAATGCCAACTCCAGCCGATCCGTTAGCGAACGGGTATCGACGTGTGGTTGTTTGACCATCGTGAAGACGACACCGGGGCGGCCGTTAACACTGCCATCGCCACGTTTGAACTCTGGGCCTTCGACAACCTTCGCAACCTGGCTCAGCAGCACAGGCCGTTTCTCGTTGCCCTTGACGGGGATCCTTCGCAAGTCATTCAACACGCGATCGGGTTCCGGTCCCAACCTTCCAAGCACGCGAATCGGTCGTTCCGTTTCACCTTTGACGGCGAAGCCACCGCTGGTGTTGATGTTGCTTTCTTTGAGAGCTTGCTCGACCTGTTGAAGCGTGACGTCGTATTCCAGCAACGCGGCAGGATTGATCCGCACTTGATATTGCTTGCGATCGCCACCCAGGATGAACGCTTCCGCAACACCAGTGACTTTCAAGATTCGCGGACGGACCACCCAGTCGGAAATTGTCCGCAACGACATTTGCCTCGACGCTTCCGTCGGAAATGTGACTTCGTGCTGTCTTTTGTCGATAGTGATCGTCGCACGGCGTTCTTCACCGGACTCGATCTGCCCAGCGTCTTTGCCACTTGTGTGCCAAGTGATGTCGTCCGGCGACACTAACTCCCAGGTTTTCAAACGGTGCCGGTCGACGGGCCGCCACACCAACGCCTTGGTTGATTTATCCTCTTGTGGAATCAATTCAACCAACAGTCCTGTCTTGCCGATGGGATACAACTCACCTTCGTTCGGTCCCTGCTGCCTGTAGATTCCGGCGACGACGATTTGGCCCATAATGGAAGCGGGTGGTGTCATCTGCGGGAGAATGTCATCCGGCAATACGCTTCCAAGTGTCGTCAGTCGCTCTTGCACGGTCTGGCGCGCCGCGCGGATGTCGGTGTCCCAATCAAACTCGATGTAGATCACGTTCAGTCCGGCGGTGGACTGGCTTCTTACCGCCTGCACGCCACTGGCACCCATCAAGGCGATCTCAATGGGTTGTGTCACGAGTGTCTCGACTTCTTCGGTCGCGAGGCCTGGACATTCGGTGATGATGATGACGCGAGGACGGTCGAGGTCGGGAAAGACATCGATCGGCATCTGCGTGCCGAGATACGAGCCGTACACGAGCAGTGCCAGACTGATCACCACGACAAGTGCGCGAAATCGCAGAGCAAGTCGAATTACAGCGTTGAGCATCTTGTGTTCCTTAGTGAGCGGCGTGGACCGTGCCGTCCGCATGAACGTGAACATCCGCCCGCATGCCGCTGGCGGCTTGGGACTTGAGAACACGATTGAGTGATGCCCCAGAGCCCTGAGCGAGATACAGTCCGGGTGCCACGCTTCCATCGTTGGCCACAACGATATTCAACCGATCCTCGTGCAACACATGCACGCCAATGCGATTGAAGAGATCGCCGTTCTGCTGGAACACATACGCTTCCGGTCCTTCGCGAACAACGGCCGCGGAGGGGACGACTAGCACGTCACTGAGCTTCTGAACAGGAACATGCAAACGAACGCGTTGGCCCGGTCGGAAACGCCAAACGACAAAAGTCTTTCCGTCTTTTTCGTAAGCGCGTGATTGATTCGTCAGCGTAATGTAGAAGTCAAAAGTTCGGCTGGCTGCATCGATTGTGTTGGCTAGGTGGCGGATTTGAAAGGTCTGCTCTAGTTGCGGCCAGTGCTCGCTATCGTCCTCGGCGAATTCGACCCGGATCGGCCATCCGTTTTGGGCCGCTTGTTCAAGCATCGGCGCGTCCCGCTTGAATGCATGCCCCTCGATGTAGAGCGAACGATGATTTGACAAAACCGATAGCAACTGTCCCGCCCGCACCTGCTGGCCGAGATCGACCTTTAACTCCTGAACTTCGTAAACGAGCCCGTTACCTGGAGCGTCCACAATGAAGGCGACTGGTTGAGTCTCGCTTTGTTGCACTTCGTTGTCGACTGTCGGTGGTAGCGGCGCGACCACATCAATCGTCGATACGAACTTGCCTTTGGTAATCTGCTCAACTTGGTTCGGGGTGAGCCCGCGCGTTAACAGATCCTGTCGGTAGGCTTGAATGAGTCCGTCCTGGCGGCGAGTTCGCTGTTTGAGTTCAATCATGCGTTTTCCGGCGATCGACCCGTCGCTGGCGAGTTTCTCTATGCGAGCCCGTTCTTCTTTGATTAGTTCCGTTTCTCGCGTGGCCTGAAACAGTTCCGACTGAGTGCTTTGCAGATATTCACTGAATAGCCGCACCGTGAACAACTTCTCACCCGGCTTCACGGTGTCTCCCGCGAATGCATGGACGTGCGTCACGACGCCCACGACCGGTGATGTAACCCCACGATCCGTCACGCCAGGTCGGTCCACAATGACGCCGGGAACTTGAATCTTTCGCCAGTAAGTTGTAAATGCGACGGGTTTTGAAACGAGCTTGAGGTTCTTGCGCGCCTGCGGACTGAGTTTCAGCACCTTGGGCTCGTCAATCGGGGCTGGCTGCTCGTCCGCCTTGGCGGTGTCGCTGGAATTCAGCCAGGGCAGCCAGCGATCGCGCGTGACAAACCCCGTGATACTGAGTGCGACGACAACCACGGCGATTGTGACGCGGCCAACGATTCGAATAATTTGTTGTCGACGCATATTTCACCTCAACGAAAAGAGGGATCGGTAGAAGTTCAGACGGTAGCTCGATTGCGACAATAGAGAACGCCATCGCACCAAGCGACAGAACGAGAAATCGCCCAACGCAATGATGGCGTAGGCGCGATTAGTTGCGCAGAGAGAGCGTGCGCAAGTAGATTGGACAGGACCCGTCAAGAAGAGACGGTGGTTGGCCTTTTATTGGGCCCCAACGCTGCAAACGGTCGTTTTGATTCGTAACCAGCAGGGTCACAGGCCCGGCGACGTCTGTTTTTGGAACATTGCCAATTAAACGTCCGCCTTGGCGAGCAGTGGCGACCCGTTCGGCCAAGTACACCGCGTTCGAGTCATGATCGTCAACAGGCAAATAGGACGTTTGCTGAAAAGCTACCTCTTGCTCGTCGAATGCCGAGTCAGCTTGCGAGTGTGAATGATCCGCGTGGTGATGGCTGCGCCCGTGACCGTGGTGAGCATGACCGCCAACGTGGATGTGCGGTCGAGACCCGTGATCTTCCGGTTCGCCCACGGCGCTACCGTGATGCGTGTGCGGAAGGCACAGACCCTGGTTGGCCAGCATCAAAAAGACGAGCAATAGGGTGAAGAATCGCCGGATCATCTATACCTAATTGTCGCGTTTGTCTGTTTGGTCGAGGATAACGTGGGGATTTTCGATAAATAGCGTTTGAATCATAGCTCACCTGCCATGCTTGGCAAACCCGGTTTAGATGCGAAGCCCTATATGGCTTCGGATGACCCGCTGGACACTTGCCCATATTTCAGGCGAATCGCCAGCAGCAAGCCCTCGATTTCCGCGGACGCAGCCCACAAGTTCCAAAGCGCTTCGACGCAATCCAAGTTCGCTTGGAAGAAAAATAGGTTGAGCGGTCAACTGCTTCAGAAAACTCAGTCCCCCTCCTTCGCAGCCTTGCCTCGTCCACGATAACGTCGAAATATGGCTGGCGACATCGTAGGGCGCTCGAATCGTCGCCCAGCACCTTTGCCGCTCGCAACCAACTGGTGTTGACGTTGGCCGATTCCGATCAGGACGAGATGAAACGCTTGGCCGTTGAATATGCTCAGCTCAACGTCCGTTCTCACACCGATCTCAAGACGCGCTCGGGCCAGGAGGCGGCGGTCAGTCGCGATTCGCGGCGCGATAAAGCGCCTATTACGTTGCCAAGATCATGTCCCAGAGAGGAAAGAAAAAGGCCGCGCTCCAATCCGGTTTATCCTGGCGCTTACGGTGGCACTTTTGGGCGGATGCGTGTCCACTTTTCAAGCGCCGGATTCGGATCAGGCCGCCGAGTCGCTTTTCCGACCAGACCGCTTTCGCCGCCACCAACTACACCCTAGGCCGATCAGCCCCAACAACGACCAAGTCGCGATACTGGCGGGTTCAGGAACCGGCGTGCCGGGTGTGATGCCGGGGCCCTGGCCAACGTCGATCAGGCCACCGTCAACACCTTCGGTAAAGTCAAGGCGGTTGTCAAAAGCGTTGACGTCGTCACGCAGTTGAAAGGAAACCTCTTCGCTCGCCAGAATGCTGTTGAAGAGATTCGCTAGTAGTGTCGGATCCGTAAAGTGGAAAAATCCGGTTTCCAGATCATCGTCCTCAAATCCGGGGTCAGCCGGGTCGAGTTGCGTCAAGCCGTCTCCAGTCGTTTCCTCGGCGTCCACATTGGAAAAGTTTGACGCCGCTCCGAAATCGATCCCATTCAGCAATAAGAAGTTGGCATTCTCATCAAAGTTACCGATTCCCGTGTCCCCGTCGTCGAGCGTAATTCGAACGGAGATTTCCGAGAATCCACCACCCAGTTGATTGGTAATGCCCACCGTGAAACCGGACTGAATTCCAATGGTTCCCGGATTTCCTCGAAAGCCTACTGGCACGCCGGTGTCAAAAAACCCCGAGAAGAGGCTGCTGGCGGGAAGTTGCGCGGTTAGAACGGCACCATTTAAACCTTCGGCGTGAAATACCACGCCGCCAACTTCCGTTACGCCTCCCGGCAGCGCTGTCCCTCCGTCGATCGGCGATAGCCGTGTAAATGGCGTCGCCAATGCGGTTGAACACATCATTGAGGTGAGAAGCGCAAAAGAGATTGTGAAAATTGGAAACGGTCTCAACGTAACCCTCCCATGTGAGTAGGTGCAATGGTAATTGGAGGGATAAGCACATTGTGTTCCAATCCGGACTAGGACCAGTTGAAACAACATAAGTTGTTTATCCTCAGAAGATTGCGGCATTGCGAGCTTGACCGGCGTCTGAGCAACAGTTAAGAGAACTTAACAGTCTTTGCGCTCAGACCCCACTCAATTACCGGAACGTGAGCCCCCAAAAGTGCGATCGCACTGGTTTGCATCGCGCCACGTCGAGGAATCAGCAGAAAACGGTGCCAGCGACCGTAATTGCGACACTTCGCAAATTTGTAGGCTGCCGGGTGCTGGTATGGTTGGCTTAACAAGGAAGAACGCGGGACCTGCCCGTGTCAGGGAAAATCATGAAACCGCACCTGTCCCACCTGTCCACTTTGCTGATTTTGTTGCTCGCGCTGCCGACCCTGGCCGACGACCAACTGCCGGCCAAACTGGAGGGCCTGAGCCCCGAAGAAAAAGAAATCTACAAGAATCTCTCACCCGAGCAACAAAAAGAGATCAAAAGCAGGTTTGACGAAATACAGGACGATCAACTAGCGAAGTCTCGCGAAATGGGCACGATAGATGTAGTGTCCGCCTTGGTAACGTTGGTGACGGGCACGGTAACCATGGTGGGCCTGATATGGCTTGTGTTCAAGGCGATTCGCCGGCGATCGGAGAAGTAGTGGCACAACGCGGAGCGTTTTCGACCGGTCCTCCGATTAGAGTTCAGCGCAACTACGGTGAGGGGTCAGGCCTGACACCTGCCCCCTTTTTATCTTTCAGGCTGCTCTTGTTGATGGTCACTTCCTTGTTTTGGAAGTGAGCTGGTATCTTCGTTCCGTCAAGTCGGCGAACCAGCTTCAGGCCGGCCTTCATCCACTGGGCGTAGGCAACGTTTTCGCAATCGACCCCATAGAGTTTTTGCGTGCCTTTGTTTTGGCCCAGCGTCCTGGTGGTGGTGCTGGCTGAGGCTGCCGCGATCTTCAGTTCACCCATCACTAGACGCTCTTCGAACGAGCCCGCTTCATCGATCACATTGCCCAGGGGCTCGACGATTATCGAGTTGCCATGAGAACAATTGGGCCGCGTGACGTCCCGCGGATCCGCCGGAGAGTTGCTCATGACCGAATAGACCAGGTTCTCCGTGGCTCGGGAGATTTGCATCGAGCGATAGCCCAGCAGCTTATGCTCCGCCGTGATGCCGCTTTCGTTGTTGGCGATGAAGACAATCCGCGCCCCGGCGGCGACGCTCAGCCGCACCAGTTCCGGATATCGCAGATCGTGGCAAATGATGACCGTGGCTTCGACGCCCGCCACGCGAAAAATCACGGGCCCTTGCCCCGCACAATAATGAGGCTCTCCCGCCCGCCACGTCTTGTCGTACTGGCCTAGCACCCGACCTGTTTCATCAATGACCAACACGCAATTGAAGTATTGTTCCGCAACCTTGGCCGTGGTGCCCAGTAGCACGGCGATGTTCAGTTTTTCGGCGAGATCGCGGATCTCCAGTTCTGCCGACCGAACTAACTCGAAGTCGACCTGCGCGAGCTGTTTCCTATTGGGATAGCCGGTCAAGCATCCTTCGTGGAACAAGATCATATCGCAGTGACGGGCCTTGGCGTCTCGAATCGATTCGATGATCTTCGCTTTGTTGCGTTCGATGCTCGTGGTGTCGGTCAGGATTTGCGCCGCCGCGACCTTGACCGTGCGTTCCAGCGCCGCGTCGGCGGCACAGAGCGTCGCTTGCCCCGCAATCAAGTATCCAGCGAGGATGATGAACATCTGAGAGCGAAGCATTTGCGCCTCCTTAGTTGATTCGGCAAGAGCAAAATTTGGTGCGCATTCCTTGGGACGGACTTCCAGGAACGCCGCGCCATTCTACTACACCCACCGATCACCTGCAGCAAACGGACAGCGGGTCGCCGAATGGCTGTATCGTGGCAGAAGAGGTAATTCATGAGTGATGCTTCCGTTGCCGACGCGTCTCGCGAAGAATTTCCGCTGAAGCTTCAGCGGAAATCGCCATCTTGCCGCTTGACGGTTGGTTGACGATACAATTCACCTCGCCACCGCAAGGTTGCTCGGGAATTGCATTCCGCATTGATTCCGAACCTGCTTGGCGCATTCGATGTCTGTGTATGAGCAGACAAGTATTCCAACGGCGTAAGGAGGTTCCAATGGCGGCCCTTCACGAAATTCGAGCCGACTTCGATCGGGACACGATCGTTGTCTATCAAGCGTATCGAAAACAAATTGCCGAGCCGGCAATCGCGGCCGGCCGCTTTGTTGCGCCATTCTCGTGGGGACGCATGACGTGGATCAAACCATCGTTCTTGTGGATGATGGCCCGCAGTAACTGGGGCCAGAAGTCAGGGCAGGAAAATATCCTCGGCATTCGCATCTCGCGCGAAGGTTGGGAGCAGGCTCTTTCCTTGGGCACGCTCACCAGCTTCGATCGGAACGTCCATTCCAATCAAGAAGTTTGGCGCGACGAATTTGAAAAGGCGGTCGTTCATGTGCAGTGGGATCCAGAACGGTCTCCGCAAGGGAAGAAGTTGCAGCATCGTTCGATCCAAGTTGGCCTGAGCCGACATGTGATCCGCGAGTTCACGGACCGGTGGATCAAGAGCATTGCTGATCTAACGCCACTTACGAGAAAAATCCGTGCGCAGTTTTTGGCAGGCAATTCCCGATGGGCCAAACAGCAACTCCCACGAGAACAGGTTTACCCCGTCGACGATGACGTGCGCGCGCGACTCGGAATGGAGGGGTAATCGTTAATCAGCCAAAAAAGGCCATGTGAGGCCGGGTTGGGGGTGGGCGGTTGCATCCGGCGGCAGGTCCGGTCTAATGGTCTCAGTGGCCCGGACGCTAGCTTTTCATGCGGCAGAAATCTCACTGTTGACTCAAGTTTGGGTCAATCACTATAATCTGCCGCCGTGCAATGGAGGGCACTTTCCTTAGGCATGATGCCAACGCGGAACCCCGCATGGAAGTGACCCGGCCGTGGCCAATTTGGGCGAAATCCCCGCTGTCCAAGCCACAGGAGTTGCCGGTGTCTCTAGGACCCGCATACGACGCGAAAGAACAAATTCGCCAAGCGACGGATATCGTCGATTTGGTGGGAGCGGATATGTCGCTGCGCCGCCAGGGTCGCAACTATGTCGCCATCTGTCCTTGGCACGACGACTCGCGGCCCTCGCTGCAGGTTAATCCTGACCGCCAAAGCTGGAAATGCTGGGTCTGCGACGTGGGCGGCGATATTTTCAGTTGGGTCGAACGCCGGGAAGGCGTTTCCTTCATGGAAGCCAAGAAGATGCTGGCCGACCGTGCTGGCATTGAGCTTTCCGCCGCTACCAATAGGCCGGCCGCGCAACCGGGCAGCCCGGGAGACAAGCAGACGCTTTACTCGGCGGTGGCTTGGGCGGAAAAGCAGTTTTGCGAGTTCTTCCAAAATTCTCCAGAAGCGGAAGCGGCCAGGCGCTATGTCGCCGACCGTGGAATCACCACCGATAGCATCACGCAGTTTCGAGTCGGCTATGCGCCGCCCAGTTTTCAATGGCTTTGCGATCGTGCAAAAACCACGCAGTTTTCCGTCGACGTGTTGCAAGCGGCCGGCTTGATCAACGTTCAAGAAAAAAGCGGGCGGCCTTACGACTTTTTCCGTGGCCGAGTGATGTTCCCCATCCGCGACACTCAGAAACGAGTGATCGCGTTTGGCGGCCGAATCTTGCCCGAACTTGCCGCGGCGGAAGAAAAGCAGCGTGGCCAGACGCCGGGCAAGTACATTAATTCTCGCGAATCGCGATTGTTTCAAAAGAGCAATCAGCTTTACGCGCTGGAGGTTGCCGCCGACGCCGTTAGAAAACACGAACTGAGACAGCTAGTAGTCGTCGAGGGCTATACCGATGTGATCATGGCTCATCAGACCGGCATGGGCAACGTGGTCGCCGCTTGTGGCACGGCACTCAATGATCGCCACATCGGATTGCTGCGGCGATTCGCCGACCGGGTGACGCTGGTGTTGGACGGCGACGAAGCGGGAAAGAGCCGCACGAACCAGTTGTTGGAATTGTTCGTAGCAGCAGACATCGACTTGCAGGTCATGACGCTTCCGGATGGGCTTGATCCGTTCGATTTTTTGCGCCAGCACGGCGCGGAGCCATTTCAAAAAATGCTTGCGGGAGCCAAGGACGCCTTGGAACACAAAGTCGCGGTTGAGCTGCACGGCGTGGACCTGGCGCGTGACACGCACCGGGCCTCGCACGCCTTGGACAACATATTGCAAACCATCGCCAAAGCGCCCCGCATGCAACGGTCGGCCGAGGGCTCTACCCGTCTGCGAGAACAACAAATTCTGGCTCGGCTGGCAAGACAATTTCGGATCGACGAATCGCAACTTCGCGTGCGGCTGAACGAGTTGCGGCGGCGGTCCAAATCGCGGGCCACCCGTGCGCCGGAGGACCAGCCGGCACCGCCCTTGCGGTTGTCGAACCTGAACCCCAAGGAAACCGAGTTGTTGGAGATTCTGATCCTGCATCCGGAACTCACGGAGACCGCCGACGAAGGAATCAACCCGTCGTGGCTGACCCCCGTTGCCAAGGTCCTGTTTGAAACCTTTCAACGCATACACAATTCGGGCGAACCCGCCTCGTTTGAGCGTGTCATGACGCAATTGGAGGACGCCCGGCTGAAGAGCTTGTTGGTGGCGATTGACGAGCGGGCGCAGGCCAAGGCCGAGCAAGTGCAAGAGGAAGCCCCCAGCCGCTTACGCGGCCTGATCGATACATTTTTGGACCAGGAGGCAGAAGTCGTGCGCCGCGAAAAGCTTGCGTCGCTCGAAGAAAGCAACCTCAACCAACAGGAGGAACTGGATATTCTCAATCAATTGATTGAGCAGAAGCGAAACCGGCAAGGTATTTCCGAGCCCACGGATGGGTAGGATGCTTTGACCGCGGAACGGCACTACGACCTGATTTGGCCGTGACCCCCAGTTGGCCATGACCCGTAACGGCGACTTTTCCAAACATGCGACCATTCAACATGAAACCGAATGGACTAAAAGCGAAACCAGTCGCCGCGCAATCGACCCTTGGATCCAAGCGACCCCGCTGGATCTACCAAAATGCCGTTCCCCATGTTAGTGTCACTTGTAGCGCAAGAAAGCGCGGGAGAGTGCAAACGCATGAACGATTTGGAACATGAACTTCGCGAGTTGATCACCAAAGGCAAAGAGCAAGGATATCTTACCTACGACGAGGTCAACGAATATTTGCCCGACGAGGCGGTCAGCCCCGAAGCGCTCGATAACCTTCTCATGGCGCTGGACGAACAGGGCATTGAATTGTCCGACGAACCGCCCGAGCAGTTCGAGGAGCCCACCAAGCCGGCACCCTCGGCCGACGAGGTTCAGCAGCAGCACGAGTTGACGGCGTTGCCCCTCGCTCCGCCCGATGAGCTGCGCAAGCTGCAGAGCGATCCGATTCGGATGTACTTGAGCCAGATGGCCGAGATTCCGCTGCTATCGCGTGAGGAAGAAATCGCCCTGGCCAAACGGATCGAGATTGCGCGGAAGCGATTTCGCCGTCAGGTGCTCAGTTGTTTTTTCGGCCTGCAGGCGACCGTCGACACGCTTGCTCGAGTCTATCGGGGCGAGTTGCCCTTTGACCGCACGATCAAGGTTTCGCTGACCGAGCGGCTGACCAAAGAGCAGATTCTGGCCCGCATGCCGCACAACTTGAAAACGCTGGCCCATTTGATGGAGCAGAATAAGCGGGACTTCCGCCTGCTGATCAAAAAGTCGACGACGCAGGAAGAACGCCTCGCCGCGCGAAAGCGATTTATTCGCACGCGCCGCAAGTGCCTGTCGCTGGTCGAAGAACTCAGTCTGCGGACTCGGCGAGTTCAGCCGCTGATGAAGCAGATGGCGGAATTCAGCCGCCGCATGGACGAGATTCGCGGTCGGCTGGCCGAGATCAAGGACGACTGCTTGGCCAAGGACGAGCGGGCCAATTTGCGACGCGAACTGCGCGACTTGATGACGATCACGTCGGAGAGTCCCACGGGGTTGCGAAATCGCGTTGACATGGGCCAGCGGCACTACCGCGAATACGAAGACGTCAAGCGGAAGCTGTCCAGCAGCAACTTGCGGCTGGTGGTGTCCATCGCCAAAAAGTACCGCAACCGGGGGCTCAGTTTTCTGGACCTGATCCAGGAAGGAAATACGGGTCTCATGCGGGCGGTCGACAAGTACGAGTATCGCCGCGGCTTTAAGTTTTCGACGTATGCCACTTGGTGGATTCGCCAGGCGATTACTCGAGCCATCGCCGACCAGGCGCGGACGATTCGGATTCCCGTACACATGATCGACATCCTGTCGAAATTGCGGAATATCCAAAAGAAGCTCTTGCAAGAACGTCGTCGAGAGCCGACAACAGAAGAGATTGCCCGCCGTGCCGAAATGGACATTGACGAAGTGCGCCGTGTCATGGACATCGGCCGCCATCCCGTCAGCCTGGACCGCCCGGTGGGCGACAGTGAAGACGCCAGTTTTGGCGAGTTCATTGAAGATAACGCCAGCGAAAATCCGGTCCGCACCGCCAACAATGCTATTCTGCGAGAGAAAATCGAGCGTTTACTCAAAACCCTCACCTACCGCGAGCGCGAGATCATTCGGCTCCGCTACGGGCTGGGCGACGGGTATACCTATACATTGGAAGAGGTCGGGCGGATTTTCAAGGTCACTCGAGAACGGGTCCGCCAAATCGAGGCCAAGGCGGTTCGCAAACTGCAGCATCCCGTCCGCAGCCAACACTTGGAGGGATTCCTCAAAGGCGTGGCTGGATAGCCTGGACCAAAAATTAGCCGGCTTGGACGACAAGCCGGCCCAGCGGTGCCGTCTATTTTGGACGAATGTGGCGCACGCTGGTGAACCTCAACGGCAAGCCGCTGGTCAAGTGATCAGCGGCTTTTTTCGTGGCGCAATGCGCTCCTCTCGCCATGCCACATCCCGATACCACCATGGGGGTACCACCTTATGTCGTTAGCCGAACAGCTCCCCGAACTGCACCGCATCCATCGCCAGATCAGCGACCTGCGCGAGCGGCTGGCCCGCGGGCCTCGGCAAATCAAAGCCGGTCAGGCCAATGTAGCCAAGAGCGAAACCGAGTTGGCGGCAGCCAAGGAAGTTCAGAAAAAAGCACGCATGAAAGCCGATGAGCGCGAGCTGCAGCTTGAAGAACGCGAAGCGCATATCCTCAAGCTTCGAGGGCAGCTCAACACCTGTTCGACAAATATCGAGTTTCAGGGGCTGAAAGAGCAAATCGATGCGGACCTGCAGGCAAACAGTGTGCTGAGTGATGAAATCCTGGAAACATTGGAGAAGATCGACGAACTGGCAGCCGCCAGCACCGGAGTTGAAGAACAGCTAGGTCAGGCCAATGCCGAATTGAATAAATCCAAGGAACGTGTCGCGGCGGAACAGACAAAGCTGGAGTCGGAATTGAGCCGTGTTCTGGACGAACTTGAAAAGGCCGAGGTCGGAATTTCCGGCGATTTCAAGCGAGATTACGACCGCATCATCACCGCCAAGGGTGAAGACGGGCTGGCCCAAGTGGAAGGCGAAATCTGCGGCGGATGCTATCAAATGCTGACGTCGCAAACGATGAACGAGCTGTACATGGGACGCCCCATCTTTTGTAAAAGTTGCGGTCGGCTGATTTATCTGCCCGAGGGCCAGGGGCCGAGCAGTTGAGCGCTGCTTGAGGCCACGGTCTAACCCTTTTTGAGTCGTTCACTTCCATGGGAGTCCAAGCCGGATTGACGGTCCGGCCCACGGTTTCGACAATCTAGCCTTGCTCTAATTCTCCCCCGACAGACCAGTCACTAGACAAAGCCCACGCCCAAGATTCATGAACTACATCCAACAACAAGACCCCGATGTCTGGTCCGCTATCCATGCCGAAGTCGAGCGCCAGCAGGACGGCTTGGAGATGATCGCCAGCGAGAACTACACAAGCCCCGCGATCATGCAGGCCGCCGGCAGCGTGCTGACCAACAAATACGCCGAAGGCTACCCTGGACGTCGTTATTACGGCGGTTGCGAACATGTGGATGTGATAGAGAACTTGGCCCGCGATCGCGCCAAGCAGCTCTTCGGTGCCGAATTTGCCAACGTTCAGCCGCACTCCGGATCACAGGCCAATCAAGCGGTGTACATGACCTTGATCGAACCCGGGGACACCGTACTCGGCCTCGACCTGGCTCATGGGGGCCACCTAACTCACGGTCGGAAGCAGAACATCTCCGGAAAGCTCTATAACTTTGTTCATTATGGCGTGACTCCCGACACCCACTTGCTCGACTTCGATCAAGTTGCGGCGCTGGCCCGGGAACACAAGCCCAAGGTCATCGTGGCCGGGGCCAGTGCTTACCCGCGCGAAATCCCGCACGGCCGCTTCGCCGAGATCGCCGAAGAAGTAGACGCCAAGCTGTTTGTCGATATGGCGCACTATGCCGGGCTCGTGGCAGCGGGCGTTCACGACAATCCGGTGCCGGTGGCGGATTTTGTTTCCACAACCACGCATAAAACGCTGCGTGGACCGAGAGCCGGTTTGATTCTGTGCAAAAAGAAATATGCCAAGGACGTCAACAGCCGGGTCTTTCCGGGCCTGCAAGGCGGACCGCTGATGCACGTCATTGCCGGCAAGGCGATTTGCTTTCAAGAGGCGATGCAACCCGAATTCAAAACGTATGCTCAATCCATCATTCAGAACGCCAAGACATTGGCCGACATCCTTTCCGCGGGCGGTTTGAAATTGATCAGCGGCGGAACGGACAATCACCTGATGCTGGTCGATGTCACGCCGCTAGGCATCGGCGGCAAGATCGCGGAAGAGTCCTTGGAAAACTGCGGCATCACGGTCAATATGAACATGATTCCCTTCGACGAGCGCAAGCCGTTAGACCCCAGTGGAATCCGCGTGGGGACGCCGGCGTTAACCACTCGTGGCATGGGCCTCGACGAGATGAAGCAAATTGGCGATTGGATGCTGGAGGCCTTGAAGTCCGTCGATGACCAAGCAGTACAGCAGCGCATTCGTGGCGCGGTATCCGAACTGTGTCAACAGTTCCCCGTGCCGGCCGCGGAGATGTCTTGATCCAAATCAGGACGTGAGCCAATGACAAGCAGTTTCGTTTCACGCCAGTTCACTTTCACGATTATGGCGTGCCTCGCCTCTGTGGTTGGTTCTCAAGGAGGGCTCGCCGACGACGATCGGCGTGAACTCGTCCGTCTGGCTGATGCTGTTCTGTCCGAGCCGCCGCAAGAAAACGAACGTTATCGGCAGTTTTTCGCTCGTTATTCCCCAGAAGATCTGAAGGTGTTGCGGGATGCCAAGTACGACTCACTTGTGTTGAGGCATGCTTGGGAAAAAGTGACGTCCAGTTCGTCAGGCCAGCCGACAATGTCCTCTCAAGAATTTGTTCGACTCATGGAAGAGCGAATGAAGGTAGAGCTGCCAAGTTGGTGGAAAGAGACCGCAGTGAGTTTCGCCGCGGGAAACACAAATCCGCGAGGCTCGCCGCGGAAGACATATTCCAAGGCGTTAGCGATTGACTTGTCGGCAGACTGGGAGGGGCGCAAGACCAGGGACAACATGTGGCGGTTAAGCCGGAACGGCTTCAGTTTACAAGTCAGTGCAACGCACTTTCCGGAGGGGAAAGAACAGTTGGTCTCTAACAGTCAACTTGCCATGGCTGCGGACCAAAGCCGAGCATTCGCAGTTTGGTATGCAGACTTTCCGTTTCCCGCTCCGAAACTGAAATGTTTTGATTTAATGACAGGTGAGTTGCGATGGTCCGCCGCCATGCGGAGTGGGCCGAGGACATCCCACCAGGGCCGGCCTACGCAGTATGCCGATTGCGTAACGAACGGCGAGTCCGTGTACGTCGTCATGCAAACAAGTTATGAGATATGGGTGGAGGGATTTTCCGCCGAAAATGGCCGAAAGATCGTAAGGTTCGCCGCGGAAGTGGGCCGACTCCCGTAGCGAAACGCATGTATTCCAACCATTGCTCTCTAGCGGAAAGACCTGCAAGCGCTGCATCCGCGGGCGTCAGTCGTTTTCGCCATCGAACTCTTCCGATTCAAATGCCCGCAGAGTGACTGAAATCCGCCGGCCTCCATGAATTCCCGAGTGGGGGACTTCATGGGTCCAAGCCAAATTGGTTGCATAGGGGATCACAAAGATGCTGCCATCGTCGGCCGTGAAGTCGACGAAGCCTTGCGAGCGCCAGGGACGCAGGCGGAACTTGCGCGTGGCTCCAAACGAGATCGTCACGATAGGCGAGTCAGGCACCATGTTCGTGGTGCTGTCTCGGTGCTTGCCGATGTAGTGCTTGTGCTGGGCGTCGTACCAGTTGAGCAGAATGCCGTTTAGTTGATCGTCGATCGCGTCGCGGCACCAAGCATGAAGCGGCTTGAGCAGATCGGGAACGGGCAGCGCCTTGTTGACGTTGCCGGTGTAATGATAATCCGCGCCGTATGCCTGCTGCCAGCGAGGCGTCTTGACCAGCCGGCCGTGCATCTTGATTTCGTGATAGTCGGCGGGATGCACGTTCCATAGCGACTCGAAGGCGTCCCCGTCCAGCCGCAACTCCTCGTCAAGACGACCATGGTGGAAGGTGTGACAATCGTCCAGCCGGTGAAGCTCAAGCCCGGCCTGCGCGAGTCGTTGCTCGAAATCGATATCGGGCACTCCTGTATTGCGACCTGCACGCCGCATTTCCTACGCCGAGGGCGCGGATTCGATTTCGGTTAACTTGGCGGCCGCGTCGCGATACACGGGGTCAAGCGCCACCAGTTCCGACAGATAACGCTGCGCCGGTTCGATCAACTTGATGGCGACGGCCAAAGTACCGGCCCGGTAGAGCGCCAGTTTGCGATAATCCTCTTGCTGAAGCTCTTCCGACATTTCGATGGCATGACGGAAAAGCTGCAATGCTTCGCCATATTTCTTTAGACGCTGCAAACACTCGCCCGCCGCCAGATTCGCGCCCGCCTTGTGTTCCGGATGATCCAAGGCCCGCGAAAGCTGGTCGTAAGCCTCCTCTGTTTTACCCGCTCGTTTCAACTGCATGCCGAAATCAAAACGCAACGTCTGATCGTCTGGGTCACGCTCCATGCGGCTGTTGTAGATGTCCAGCACCATTCTTTGATGGCTTTGCTGTGCTTCGGCCAGCCCGTTTTTCGAGGCCTCGGTTCCCTCGACGGAAATTCGCCGCTCGGCCAGTTCTAGTTTCTTTTGCGAACGTAGCAGAGCCATCTCTTCCCAGCGACGTCGAATTTCAGGATTCTCGGTCGGTTCGATTCCCTTGGCCAAGATCTTCTCGGCGTTGTATTCCCGTCCTTGTTGAATGTAATAGTCCGCCAGTTCCAGATAGAGGTCGGCTCGGCCCGGCGTTTCGTTCACTTGCCGCTCGAGCCGCTGCCAGTCGGTGAGTTCAATTTCACGCCGAACGGGCTCTTTTCTGTCCCGCGCCGAGCGGTAGAGATTAAACGTGTCCATGGGCGGACCGTTTGGATTCGCGGTCGCGCGTTTTTTCTTTTCAGGAACACTATCTCGAGGCTCTGGAAACTCGCCGTGAATTGCCCGGTATCGATTCTTGCCGATGATCAGTTTGGCCAGCATCTTGGGCGGGCGTGGATCTTCGGGCAATAGTTCTTCGATTTGATACCAGCAGGCCAAGGCGTCGTCGAAACGACTGGCTTTCTTATAGGCTTTTGCCAAGGCACCCAGCGCCTCGACATTGTACGGTTCGGCCTCGGCGGCGGCTTTCAGTTCCGCCAACGACGCGCGCGCCTCCGAGCCGGAAGTGGATGCTTTGGTCGATTTGTCCGCGGGCATGGTGTTGTGAATCAAGTGGATGGTTCCGTCAAGTTTCCATTGTGTCTAAGTATCCTCATTTTACCAGCGACATGGCAAGCTCACCAAGCCTTTGGTCGACTTCGGGTTTTCTGAAGCCGCAATCGCTGAGCCATCGTTTTAGAACCGAATCTTTGCCTCGATCGCAAGACGCAATAGAATAAGAGGCTGTGGTCCAGATCGAGGCACGGACGCCGGCAATAGCAAGTGAGCTGGGTTATGAGCAGCGATCGTTGTCCCAATTGTGGCATTGCCAAGCATGGCGGCGACGACGCGTGTCCCAATTGTGGCTGGCTGCCTCTGCGTGGGACCGAACTCCGCTTCTTGGACGAGGAAGAGGTTGTTTGCCCGCAGTGCTCGGCCACGCGGCCCGGCACGGTCCCGTCCTGCCCTCAATGTGGGGCCGAACAAGTGCTGGAATCGTTGACCCGCGATCGATTGACGTTTGGCATCTCCACGATGTTCGCGCTGACGACCATGGTAGCGGTTTGCGTGGCGTTGACGCGGATCTCCCCGATTCTTGGAGTGCCGGCTTTTCTTATTTTGGGCGTGTCGGCTTTTCGGTCCGCTCTGCTGATTCGCGAAAGAAAGCGGTATCGTTATTCGGTCTCCCTGCAAGACTTGGGGAGGATCTTCGCTGGAAGCCTGCTTGGATTGTTTATCGGCGGAGCGGTCTTCGGTTTGACGTGCTTCCTGGGAGGCATGGTAGTGGCGGCGATATCGATGCCGTTTATGGGCTCCCTAGATTACCCGGCGGTCGTGGAAGCGATTTTAGCCATCCTGCTCTTGGTCAGCACGCATGTCGTTGCGGGATTCTTGATTTGTTGGAAAGCGAAAAAGTTGGACGCGTTGGCGGCTGGCGGTGTCGTGGGTTTGGTATTCGGCAGTTTCACGGTTTTGGGTTGCTTTTGGAATTACACCGTGGCACTGCCCCTGGCTGGGCTAGCGGTCGGTTCGTATTTTTTCCCCGCTCTGTGGATGTCATGCTATCGAGGAGGTGCGGCACGGGTGAAAGCGTTCACGGTTGGCCATTCCTCCGCGACCGCACTGCTTGGCGTCATCTGCTTTTTTGGCTTTAACGTCTATCGCATCGAGACGACCCATTTCGCTTTGAGCATTCTACTTGTACCGACCTTGTTAGCGATTGTGACGTTGGAAAAAGTGTGGAGTTGGGACGATGCCTTTCCGAACACGATCTCGCGCGAGCGACCAAGCATCCCTACTAGGTCGCCGAGAGTTTTGGAAATCGATGAGATCAGATTCGAAGATGACGCGGCGGACGATGCGAAAGGCAAAGAACACAGAGACGAGAACGAACGAGTTGCAGCGGTAGCGGACGCGGAACAAGTCGCAGTCAGAACGGAACCGTGACCCCGGACGCGAGATGACCCCGGACACGAGATTCGCTCCAGCGCCTCAAGAGATCTCGGCAATCTCCACGGCCCGGTGTTCCTTGGCCGACAAATAGCACGCGTCGACCAGGGCCATGGTCTTGAGATTGTCTTGGCCGCCAATCTCCGGTTCGGTACCGTCCTCAAGCGCGCACAGCAACTGCGCCATGGTGCCCACGAACGCATCGGGAAACCACACTTCGGACCAGCGGGGCTGAAACCAGTAGCCGGGCTGGTGCCGGGTCGTGAAATCAAGTGTGCTGGGCGTGGCGGCGGGATAATCCGGCCAGCCAATGGTCCCTCGAGCCAAGCCGTCCAACCCCTCGACGCGCCAGCGGATGTAGATATCCTTTTCCGCGCCTTCAAGTGCGGGGCCCGTCCAAACATCGTCCCAGGACGACGCCCGTGCCCCGTTTTCGTACTCCAAAATGTAAAGGCAGATACCGTCGGTATGTTCAAAGTTCTTCGCGGTGCGCGGGTCGCTGCGCGTACTGGCAAAAACGCGCACGGGGTCGCCCAGCCAATAGCGAAACGTGTCGAGATGGTGGATCGACATGATTCGCAATGTGACCCATCCCATCCGCTGCTGCCACGGCATCCAGTGGGGAATCGCCCGCATGTCGATCGTCGCCAACACAGGGTCGCCCAGCAACCCGCGATTGAGCAGATCCTTGCAACCACGCACCGACTGGTCGTAGCGCATGTTCTGATTCACGGCCAGCGTGATGCCCGCGTCGCGACACAGATCGACGATCTCCTTGGCCTCGGCGTAGTTCATTCCGATCGGCTTCTGCGCCAGGATACCGCGAATGTGATCGCCGTGTTTCACTGCCTCCCGAACGACGTCGCCCTGTACATCCGGAGGGACGGCAATATCAACGACTTCAATTTCGGGATCGGCCAGCAGTTCTTGATAGCTGTCAAACGTCTTGGCGATCTGGTGCCGCTCGGCGACCGCCCGAGCACGATCCAGGTTACGCGACGCAATGGCGACCGGATTAAAACCCGCGCCGCGATAGGCAACCAAATGGCAGTCCGCCATGATGAAGCCCGAACCGATGCAGCCAATCCGGGGGCTTTTGTCTCGAGGCAGGCGGGGCAGATAATCGAGGTCTAGTGAAAAGGCTTGATCGGGCATCCTTGGCAAGTCACCGGATTGATGTTGTTACAGTTGAATCCATGTCACGATTTCCGTCCGATGGGTCACAAAGAAGCGAAACGCGTTGGGGAACGTATCAGCAGCCCGCAAGCCACTGCGTCGCCCACACTGCGTCGCCCACACCGGGTCGCCCACAAGTCACCGCGTCAATCACGGTTGATCAAGTTAGGCCCGTCGCCAAACGACTTTTCGTATTTGCCTTCGTCCGTCTTCTTGTATTGCGTGAACCCCTTGGCTTGCAAGTTCTTCGAGCTGAGGATATCGCCAACTCGATGGCACACCGCGAAAGCCGAGATGATACGGTGGCAAGGTTTGCCGCATTCAGGACAGGCCGACAGGGCGTCGTCCGCGAACGACTGCATGGCCTCGAAGCCTCCTTGGCAATGCTCGCAGGTATCACCATCGGGTTCATACTCGTAAATTGGCACGGATCACCTCGTTGTCGAATTCTTAATCAGGATTTGGCACCAGTCATTTCAATTATACCCTCGTTTGAGGAAAGTCTAGCGAACTGCTTGATTGCCGCGGTTAGGCTCGGGATCCCGGCGGTTTCGTTGGTTCACGGGCCAGCACGGCGATCTCGTGGAGCGAGAAAGAAAGACTCGCTTGATTTCACGCCCAATCAACGGATTTGTGGCATGGGCGAGCTGCATTCGCCTGCGGTCGTCAATGCGAAAGGCAAGCGGAACACCGCCCCGTGCCCGGTCCGATTGCCCGCTTTTCGGCGATTGGAGAACGATGTTTAGCCGTTGCTAGGCGGCATTCGGCAAGGAGCCTTCAGCCGCTTTTCTTTCACCAATGGCTCTTACCTGAAACCAGGTACGTTCCCAGCGACCGTAAATGCGGCAGACGAAATCAAACAGCCGACGGCCGCCGAGCCGGGCATAGCGGCGATAGTTGGGCGGCCACTTGTGAAGATACGGCTTGGATTCGATCAACGAAAAGCCGGCTTCGGTGAACAAGTTGCCCAAACACATCGGGCTCCAACTGTACAGATGATGGTTGATGTCTTCCGCCTTGTAGGAGTAGGTAATCGACTCGCAAGGCACGACGAAGATGATTTTGCCGCCGGGACGCAATTTGGGATAGAGCTGTTTGAGTTCTTCCAAGGGATGCAGAGTATGTTCCAAGGCATTGTTGGAAACGATCACGTCCACATAGTCGTCCGGCACATCCGCCGTCTTCAAGTAAACTTCGGCTCCATTTTCCTCGGCGGTTTTCGCGGCCGTGGGATTGACTTCCACTCCCACCTTATTGCGGCAGTCGAGTTGGTTGAGCAAATAGCCGCCGCCACAGCCGAAATCGAGCACATCGTCGGCGGGCGAGATGAAGTTGTTGAACTTCGTCAGATTCGCCCAACCGCCAAATTCGCCGATCGGTGCTTGATAGTCAAAGTACTTGCTGTCGTAGTGCTGGCTAACGGATGCAGTCGTTGCTGCCATGGCATGGGGCCTCTTGCGAATGCTCTTCCACCTCGGAATGCGATCGACACCTGATCGCGGCCGGGGCAAGGGGCTATCTATTGTGAACGGTGGCGGAATGTTAGTCCGATCGACCGGATTTCACAACGTCAATGGTGGCGACGAAAATCTTCAAGATTTTGAGCGCACCTCGCGGTTTGCAATTGGCATTTGGGACAAAGCCTAGTCCACGGCCTTGGTAACACGAATGCCGAGTTCGCGGAGTTGTTTTTCGTCCACCGGGCCGGGGGCGAGGGTCATCAGGTCGGTTGCCCGCTGGGTCTTGGGAAATGCGATGCAGTCCCGAATGTTGTCCAAACCGCCGAACAACATTACGATTCGGTCAATTCCCAATGCGATGCCGGCATGCGGGGGCGCTCCGAATTGTAGCGCGTCCAACAAGAAGCCAAACCGCTCGCGCGCCATCTGCTCGTCCATCCCCAGCAGATTGAACACAATTTGCTGTGAATCGGGATTGTGGATTCGCACGGTTCCGCCGCCAGCCTCGGAGCCGTTAATCACTAGGTCGTAGGCCTGAGCACGGCACTCGCCCGGTTCGCTCTCCAGCTTGGCGAGATCCTGTTCGCGCGGGGCGGTAAACGGATGGTGCATGGCCACCCAACGTTGCTCTTCTTCGTCGTGGTCGAACATGGGAAACTCGACAACCCAAGAAAAGTGCATTTGCTTGGGATCGTATAGCTTTAGCTCGGCACCGAACAGCTTGCGCAAGCCGTATAACGCTTTGCAACTGACTTCCCAACTGTCGGCGATAAAGAACAACATGTCGCCCGGCGCGGCATCCATGCGTGCCGAGAATTTGGCCAACAGATCGTCGCCAAAATTCTTGGCGATCGGCGAAAACAACTTGCCGTCGTCCTCGACCCGAAACCAGGCCAAGCCTTTGGCACCGAAGTCTTGTTGCACGTATTCGGTTAGCTCGTCGATTCGTTTGCGTGAACAGTTCGGCGCGGCACCCTTGGCGTTAATCGCGCGCACAAATTTGCCGGACTCGGCAACGCTTTTGAATACGCGAAACTCGCATTCCGCCGCCAAGTCCGTGCAGTCAACAATCTCCATCCCGAATCGTAAGTCGGGTGCGTCGTGTCCGAATCGGCGCATCGCTTCGTCATACGTCATCTTGGGCAGCGGCAGTTGCAGGTCGATGTTCGCCAGCTCTTTGGCCAGCCGGACCATCAGGCCGTCGATCATGTTGGTCACATCGTCGCCGTCGACAAATGACATCTCCATATCCAACTGCGTGAATTCCGGTTGCCGGTCGGCACGCAGATCTTCGTCGCGAAAGCAGCGCGCCACTTGCACATAGCGGTCGTAGCCGGCCACCATCATGATCTGCTTATAAAGCTGTGGAGATTGGGGCAGCGCGTAAAAAGACCCATTCTGCACACGGCTAGGCACGAGATAGTCGCGAGCGCCTTCTGGAGTGCTGCGACCGAGGATCGGCGTCTCCACGTCGATGAATTGGTTCTCCTCGAAATAGTCGCGCATGATCTTGATAATTCGGCTCCGCAGCAGCAGAGTGTCTTGCATCTCGCGACGACGCAGATCGATATAGCGATATTGCAATCGCAGATCTTCGCCGGGCAGGTCTTGCTGGCCGGGCGTGAAAGGCGGCTGGTTACTCTTGTTCAATGTCTCCAGGCTCAAGCAGCGCACCTCGATTTGGCCGGTGTCGAGCTTGGGGTTTTCCTGCCCTTCGGGGCGCGAGGCGACTTTGCCGACCACTCGCACGACGTATTCGCTACGCAACCGCTTGGCCTCCTCAATAAGCTGTTGGCCGCTATCGGGCGCGACGACAACCTGAGTCACGCCATAGCGGTCACGCAGATCGATGAACACGCCTTGCCCATGGTCGCGGTAGCTGTCCACCCATCCGCACAGGGTCACTTCTTCATTAATCTGTTCACGCCGCAAGTCGCCGCAAGTGTGGGTACGTAGCAAGAGATTCTCCGCTGACTTTTTCTAAGGAAATTTGTTTGGTAATTTGGGTGTCCGACAAACGGGCGGTCTTTGGCGGTGGGAAGAGGTATTCTAGACGGACCCCGGCAGGGCGCAAAGGTTCGTATTGACCCAGCCGGACCAAGGCCGGCGGTCAGCGTTGTCCCTCGCAGCGGATGCGCTCGGCCAATTCGCGGGGGGCGACCTTGCTGTCCATGGTGACGAACCGGCATTCAGAAAGGCCGCGAAACCAAGTTTCCTGTCGCCGAGCGAACTGGCGAGTGCGGGTTTTTACGAACTTCATGGCGTCCGCCTCGTCGATCTCACCCACTAGGTGCTCGATCACCTCGCGATAGCCGAGCGCCTGCGAAGCGGTGCGGCTGAATTGGCCGAATCGGTCTAGCAACTGGCGGACCTCGTCGACTAAACCTTCGGCAAACATTTTTTCGACCCGCTCTTCGATCCGTTGATGTAGCACCAGTCGGGGCCAACTGAGCACAAATACGCGGCATTGGTCGGCCGACCGGCCCTCCTCGAACTGCAACTGCAAATGGCTGATCGGCTGGCCCGTGGCGGTGTACACTTCCAGAGCCCGAATCAGCCGCCGTTTGTCGTGAGGGTGCAATTTCGCTGCTGAAACCGGATCGACCTGCTCTAACCGCTCGTACAAGGCCGGCAGGCCGATCCGCTGAACTTCTTCTTCTATTTGCCGGCGAAACTCCCAGTCGGCCGGCGGACCCTCAAAAATTCCGCGCAGCATGGCCTTCAAATAGAGCGGCGTCCCTCCAACGAACAACGCTTCGCGGTTCCGGCCATGTATCTCTTGTATCTTCTCCTTGGCCAACTCGACAAACTCCGATACGCTGAACGGCTGATTGGGATCGCGGATATCGACCAGATGATGGGTGACCGCGCTGCGTTGCTGGGCAGTGGGCTTCGCGGTACCGATGTTCATGCCTCGATAGACGGCCATCGAGTCGAGCGAGATGATTTCCGCGCCCAACACGTCGGCCAATTCCAGGGCCACGGTGGTCTTGCCCGCCGCGGTGGGTCCGGTTAGGAACCAACAATCGGTCGCCGCCTCTATCTCGTTTGTCATGGTCGTTTGATTGCGTCCTGTCCAGAAAGATCGAACGCCCACTAAATTCTCTGAATGCAACCTGTTACATTGGTGTGTTTCCGGCGAAGCTAATCTACTATCGGCTATTTTGCTTTCCGAGAAAACCGGGCAATTCCCCACCGACAACGATGCCCCCGAAGGGTTTCCCCACGATGACAAGGGACGACACGGACGCGATTTTGAGCCAACTGATGGCGGTGATTGAGGGCCGCAAGGCCAATCCCTCCGAACGATCGTATACGGCCAAGCTATTGGCGGGTGGCGTTCAGAAGATTGGCGAGAAAATTCGCGAAGAGGCGGACGAAGTCATCGAAGCGGCCGCCGAGCAGGGCGAAGAGGGACGTGGCCATCTGATCCACGAAGCGGCCGATTTAATCTATCACCTGTTCGTCATGCTGGGGCATCGCGACGTCGGCCTGGACGAGGTGCAGGCGGAACTGGCGAGTCGCTTTGGTATTTCCGGGCTCGATGAAAAGGCCTCGCGAACCCCACAGGAGCCCCCTCGTGAATAGCTTACGGATTGGAGTCCCCAGCAAGGGTCGGCTGGCCGAGCAGGCCGCCGACTTACTGAAACAAGCCGGCCTGTCGTTCAGAAGGCAGGACCGCAGCCTGTTTGCCCGAGTCCGCGATATGCCGGTCGACATTACGTTTCTGCGGACCGACGACATCCCCATCCTGTGTGCCGAAGACGCTATCGACATGGGCATCACCGGCAGCGACTTACTCGCCGAATCGCGAGCCGACGTGGAAACGCGGCTCAACTTGGGTGTGGGCAAATGCCGGCTGGCCGTCTGCGTCCCGCTGGACTGCGATATCCAGACGCCCGCCGATTTGGACGGGCGCCGCATCGCCACCAGCTTTCCCGAAGTGACCCAGCAATATCTGGCCAAGCATAACGCGTCGGCTCATCTGGTTACGTTGTCGGGCAGTGTGGAAGTCATGATCGCGTTAGGAGTTGCCGACGCCATCGTCGACTTGGTCGAAACCGGCAGCACGCTGGCGGCAAATCGTTTACGAATCCTTGACGAAATCGGCCGCTATGAAACGGTTGTCATTCAAAATGGCCAGCGCAACCAAGCGGAACTCGCCGATCGAGTTGTGCGCCGCTTGGAGGGCGTGGTCATCGCCCGCAGCTATTCGTTGTTGGAATACAACGTCCCTCGCGCCAAGCTGAGTGAAGCCGAAAAGATCACGCCGGGATTCAACTCGCCCACCGTCAACGCGCTCGAAGATCCCGATTGGTGCGCAGTGCAAGTCATGGTGCGCCGAGGCGAGATTATCGACGTCATGGACAAATTGGAGGCCTTGGGCGCATCGGCGATCCTAGAAACTCAGATCACCAACTGCCGACTGTAGCGTCGTGATTCGCTCGGCGAACAAAACACCGCTTTGTCCACAACGCTCCACACGGGCTGACAGGTTCATGCTTTCGCCGCGCTCAGCGCCGCGCGAACACCCTTGGCATACTCCGGATCCACCTTTTCAAAATGTCCCATTTGGCGTTCGATGATCGCCTCGGGTACGCCGTCCATCGCGTCCGCGATATTGGAATACAGCCGCGCTTTCTGTTCCCTGTCAAACAGGTTCCACAGCGCACGCGGTTGGGAATAGTCGTCGTTCCCTTCGCGATGGTCGTAGCGGTCGGCGTCGCCGTCG
>JAJDEH010000273.1 GCA_029259935.1 Planctomycetota bacterium | reverse complement strand
ATCAAGTCCCATTGTTCATCCGAAAGCTGATGCCGTAACATGATCGTGCCCTCCGTGGCCTGGAAACAACCCAACCGAGCACACCAGTGTGCGCCAACCAGGCATCACGAGCCAAGAGCACATTTCCGACAAAGCCTAGTTTGCGCGCCTATCTGGACGTGAATCGGCGATCGCCCTATCTGGTGAATCTGAGCGCCGTCGACGCACGTCCCTTAGCGACGCAATGCGTAGCCGAGTTCGTCATGCAACCGCGCCAACTCATGCAGGGCAATGCGGTCATGAATGCATTGAATCCACATGACTACCGTTTTGAAACCGCTGAAGGGCTTTTTCCCCCAGAGGCAGACGAACCATTTGAAACAGGGGCAATGCCGGATAACACACGCCTCAACCGCTGCATGAGCTGCCATGGAGGGGCGGGTGCTAAATCGGTAAAAACGATAGGCTTTAGACACCGTCTGTTTCTTAAGGAAGGCAGCCCGGAAGCGATCAGCAAAGCGACGTCTACGCGGAAACGAGATCACGACACATGGAAGACGTTGCACGAACTCTGGCAAGCGGACTTGAAGGAAAAAGGCGCACGGTTCCCCGCACCAGCAGATCAACCGCAGCCACCGCTCGACAACAAGGGATCGACGACCCACGGGGCAGAGGACGCGGCTGATCCGTACGACGTGCTCTACGACGTGATCATGGTGCGGAAGGATTCTGACGGGAAAGCTTACAGCACGAACGAAGTCGGTCCGTTGATCTATGGCCGCTCGGAGTTTCCGTTTGATAATGAGACGTTTCCGAGATTGACGAAAGCGTTGGAAAGGTTCAACGCACTTTCCCAGGCTCAGATCGAATCCTACGACACAGTGAGACGGTCACTCTTGCAACGCCATCTCTGGGTGGTTTTCGATGCGACAATACCCAAACCCAATGACTACAAACCTCCAACGCATCTGGACAGACGCCGGGAAACGCAAACGATGCTCGCAACTCTCATCCAACGAGTTGCTCTGACAGAAGCCGAGATCCTTGCGCTGCCCGATACCCGAGCAGCAACGATAAAGCGCGGCGGCTTTCCACAAGAGCACGATCCGACGGACCGCTTCAAAGCGTTTCTTCCCGCCGACCTTTACGCGATAGAAAGCTCGTGGGTCACCTTGGGGAAGGTCGGCAATCCCGACACTGATCATGCGCGGATCGATCGCTGGCGTTCCGCTTTTTTTCAGTTCGTGCGTTTACCTGGTGGACGCGAAGCGACCCTGGAATACATCAAAAAACTCAATGACCGAGAAGTCTTTCCCGTTGGAACGCAATTTGCGTTGATCGATCAAGCGTTCCTGATCAGCGACCGGGGAGAACTCGTTCTTAGCCCGGTCATCAATAGTATTCAGCTACGTGCCTACTTGAATGTCACGATGACGGCTCTGGATGCGCGTCCCAATTCGACTGTATGCGTTTCCGAATTTGTCATGCAGCCCGAACAACTCAAAAAGGGCAAGTTCGCAATGAGGGCATTGGGGCCGAAGGATTTTCGATTCCAGACTCTCTCAGCCGACACCGGAGGCAGGGTGGACCCGCTTGAAGGTGTCAGTGTGACCAAGGCTCACAACAGGTCGCCGAGTCTTCAGAGGTGCGTGTTCTGTCATGAAAGAAATAGGCCCGGAGTCCGGTCGCTCGGCGATTTCATGCACGGAGACAGGTTTGCCGACAAGTTGACGTTTGAACCGAGCAGCCCCGCCACAATCGCCCAGGCGGTCGCAGCTGCGAAGCGAGAAGATAGGACCTGGAAGAAGTTGCAAGAACTCTGGCAGAAGGACTGATGGAAGTAGATTGCGGGAGTCGATCGTTCCCGTCGGGTGACGCCGCCGGCTTGCCCAGCAGTACGAAGTGCCGCTGAACGGCCCATTCTCGAATCGTCGGCAAACGGCATCAACATCGGCAAACGGCGTCAACGGCGACGAGTCGCACGCACCGCACCCCGATGGCTCATCGTTCGCCGTTTCCGCATCGCTCAGGCGACGTGAGCAACGCCACCCGTCGCTGGCTGACCGACGTTCGGATCGACTGCCACGCGTTTGCTCTCGCCACGCGGCATTAACACTTGATCGTCTTACGTTTCTTTCCCCCCCGCCCAGATCGTTCCATCTTCTCGATGTAGTCGCTGGCGAGCGGGACTTTGCACGACGTTCCGCCCAATTCCACATCCACTTTTCCCAACTTGGCGGCCGTCGATTTGGCCTGCTTCGCCAAGGGCAAAACGTAAGAGCCCACGGCAATCACGAATCCGTTCATCGTGTACTTGACTCGATTCGGCGCATCGTCGATCCGCTTCTCAATCCGCTTGAGCAGCTCTTTAATCTCCGCCATGTCCAGTTCTTCGTCAGGCGTTACGGTCACGTGGCCGGCATACGTGTTCCAACCGCACGACGCAACCGCTTCCTTTTTCGAATTGATCCATTCGACGGCAAGCTCGCGGGCGAACTGGCTTTCCGTCGCGACTCTAGGCACGGCATATTCCGAAATCATCAACCAATTCGCGTTCTTCGCCCACGCATCCAATCGCTTCTTGGTCATCTGCGATCCGTCAGCAACCATGGCGGCCAAGTACATCGCGTCGCTATTGTCGGTTTCAAAGAGGTCGTAGGCCAACTCTTGCCGACCCTTGATCTTCTTCGCGATCACCTGCATGTCGGCCACACTTACGCCGAACATCTTGTCCGCGGACGCACCGTGATTGACGTACACCTTGATGCGCTCGGCGTTGCCCTTCTTCTTCAGTTCCGCCATGACCTTTACGACCGTGTTCATTTTTAGCTTTCTGTAGCAAACAACGAGTAAGGCAATCGCCGCGCGCCACGGCCGGCTTGCCCAGCAATGCGAAGTGCCGTTGAACGATCCATTCTCGAATCGTCGGCTAACGGCGTCAACGTCGGTGCCTCGAATGCACCGCACCCGATGGACGATCGTTCGCCAATTCCACGCTGCCAACCGAGCCAGCACTGGCGTCGGGCGAAAAGAAGCCCCGGTCTCTGTGACGAGGTATCTGGGCAAGATCGCCCCGCTTCACGGCTCGGAAAGCTCGATAGCCGTAGCTGCCATCCTTACGGCGTCGGTGCACGCCGCCCCGATAGCTGATCGTGTAGACCTCGTCCTCGTTCAACTTCGTGCCCGTCCACCAGTAGATCACCTTGCTCGTCGGATTCCACAAGGGCGTTTCCTTGTCCGGCCAACGGAGATACGTCGCACGTGCGGTCGCGGCGTCCCAACTTCCTCCGCTGTTTTCGCCATGCCGGCATTGCGAGCGAACCGCCTCGTCCACGGTCGGCAATCGCCAAATGTTCTGCGGCGAGTCGGCGAGCTTCGTCCCGTCTTCGGTGAGTCGCTCGCACTGCGCAGCGGCATCCTGCCAGCTCATCCCGTGGTCCGGCCAGCCGGGCCCTTCCGGCGCCCAGATCAGGTCGGCGCCGTTTGCGTTCAAGTGACGGGCGGAGCGTATACCATCATCGACGCGCGTCGCGGCGCGATAAGCCGGTTCGATTCCGCAGACGACGAGCGTGACGAGCGGCACGGCAACGGCAATGCGATGGGCCCACGTGCGCGGTTCGATGCGACCGAACCAGTACGCGACGCCTAGCAGCAGCATCGGCGGAACGAACAATCGATGCGCCGTGCCGCCGGAGAAAAACCAAAAAGCGAAAATGCCCGCCGCGACATGCAGTCCAGCGCCAACGTATCGCCAGCGGATAGAGATCAACGACGCCGCGAGAAACGCCAGCATGAACGACAGATACTGGACGAACATCATCGCGATTCGGTCGAGCCACGACGGTTGATACCAGCCTTCGTGAAAATTCTCGATGATTCCCCAAAACGCCCAAAACGAAGTGAACGCGGTAGACACCACCGCCGCCGCCCAACCGAGCACCCAACGCCATTTGGGAATCGACTCGTCGTTCATGGCAATGCCTTTGAACGCTGGCCGCATCGAGCGGCACCGTGGCGCTCAACGCAATGGCGCACGATTGGCGGACTTTGGCGGAAGGTTTGTTTACGCTCAGGCCGTGCCTCACGGCTTGCGAGTTTCGTTCCTACCCGGCCGATAGCCCTTGCCCGGCTTGTGTCGCGATTGCTTCCTGCCGCCGTCGACGCCCCGTTTCGCCGCGGCGGGCTGCCCCAGCCCGACGTCTTCCGCGGCGCTCGTTCGCGACGCTTTGCCCTTCGCCCCGTTCGATTTGCCCGGCTTGGGAATCGTATGCACGTAAGCGCCTTGGAAACGCTTATTCGCGTCGCTCCGCCGCGCCGCGATCGCTTCCTTCGGCGGTTGGCTCGGTATCAAACAATCGCACCCGCCGCCGATCAGGTCTTGGCGGTCGGCTTGCTCGAGGGCCCGGCGGACTTC
>JAJDEH010000272.1 GCA_029259935.1 Planctomycetota bacterium | reverse complement strand
TGGTGGCCGTCATCGTGTCGGCGTTGGCCGTTCGAGCGATCACGCGGCCCGGTTCAGAAGTCCTTGGTAAAAGTCTGGCCGTCACGGGGCTCGTGTTGGCACTTTTCTTTGGGACGTGGGGCATTGCCGAATACACCACCGCTCGCGTGTTGCTGTTCAGGTCGGCGAAAGCGGCGAGCGACCAATGGCTGGGGATGGTGCAGCGGCGTGAACTGCAAGACGCCTACGAGCTGCAAAAACTGTTCTCCAAAAGGAAGCCGGCGAAAGCCAACTTGGTTCAGTATTACGGATCGGTGGACGAGGCGCTCTCCATTCCGGCCCGTGGCCAGGACGCGCACCCCTTCGAAGACACGAGCCGCGATCCCAAAGTTGAATTTGCGAAGTTTTGGTCACGGAGCCCCCAGCGCGAGATTGTCGTCGCCGGCGAGAGTGGCAAGATTGTCTTTCGATCTTACGGACCAAAACACCGGGGTTCTGGGATGGGGGGGATTCAGTACGACGCCGTCCACGTGAATTATCGATTGGATTACGAAGAAGCGGGCCAGAAGAAGTCGCTTCCCTTTGTCATGTTTGTAAAACGCGACAACTTGCTAGACTCGTTCGTGTGGCGCGTGGAGTCGATCGAGATCCACAGAGAGTGAAGCGCGGCCCCCTGTCGCCAGCCCACGGAAAGCAGCCTGTCTAGCCTGTCTTATTTCCGTCGAAATTCCGCGCGGAAAACCGACTCGTCGTGTTGCCGCATCCGCCGCTCGAAGTGGGTTCGGTAGTCCATGTCATGTGTCGGAGCAGACTCGGGAACCTCGAACGGTCCGGCGAGCGTGCTGCTTTGTGAGATCAGTTCCAGCGTCGTGACGAAGTACTCTTCAACGTCGGTCCAAAAGTGCAACGTCCCGTCGCCGCGCAGCACCCGTTCGACGTCGGCAATAAAGTTGGCGGTCATCACGCGCCGTCGGCGGTGGCGTTTTTTCCACCAGGGGTCGGGAAAGTAAACGTGGACGGCGTGGCAGCTTTGATCCAATACCATCTCTCGAAACAACTTCAGCCCGTCGCCGTGGATCATGATCGCGTTGTCTCGCTCGGACTTGGCGAGATTCGCGGCTGCAAAACGAGCGTACTTGGCGGCGATCTCAATGCCCAAGAAGTTGTGGTCTGGTCGCGCGCCGGAGGCGTCATGGATAAACAACCCTTTGCCGCTGCCCATTTCCACTTCCAGCGGAGCATCGCGGCCAAACAGTTCGAACAGATCCAGCTTCGGATCCATATCGTCCAGCGACAAGAAATGGCGGCTGAGATCGAGGGCGGTATCTATCTGGCGGAGGGCGCGGCGACCCATAATTCTAGCTGCCGTCGTGAGCGGTTAGGCGTCTTTGTCTTGAGGGGAGGTGAGCGCGTCGACTGGCAAGGGAATGCCCTTCAATTCGCCCTCCACCACGACGGTCTCGTCGACCGCGCCTTGGAATCGGCAGACGACCATGCGGCCAGCCCGAGCCTTCGTCAACCTGCAAAGCAACACCAGCCGACTCCCGGGCAAAACCGCACCGCGAAAGCGGACCTGCTCCAACCCCCCGAATCCGACGACCTTGGCCTTCAGCAAGTCGTACTTTTGGACAAAGTAGGAACTGAGCTGCGCGGCTGCCTCAAGCATGATAACACCTGGCATCAGCGGCATGCCCGGCATGTGCCCGCGAGTCCAAAACTCGTCTTCCGCTAGATCCTTGTAACCCACGCAGATCTTGTCGTCGACGTCTTGATGAACAATCGCCGTCAGTTGCTCCATTTCGAAACGTTGAGGATTGTACTTACGAATTTCCTCAATATCGGCGACAACGTGGTCAAAATCGATTTTGGAAATATCAAAGATGAGCGACTTATCAGCCACGGAATGACCCTCGGAGACGAGCGAGCAAGCGACTTACGTGCGGATTTTCTTCCGCCGTTCTTTACGTCTGCGATTGTTCGCGGGCCGCTTGCCGTGATTGGCTTTCTTTACCTTATGAGTCGGCTTTGCCATGCTTCGTGGTCCTTTGTACGGAATATGGTCGCAATTCCGCAGAATATCACGAAATCGGCCATTTGGGAACCGCTGTAGGGCCTCCATGAGTGGCCAAAATAGCCGAAATGTACCCATATTTCGGTTATGGCGGTGCGATCTCAACCGTTTTGCGTTGTCTTGCGAGATCAGCCGGTAGTCCCCGGGGGGCAGCAATCCGGGGCCCGCGGTGGTTCCGCCGGGTCCACGGCCTAGTAAGGGCGGGCCCTTGCGCTTGTAGTTTGCCAGCGGTTCATCGCATACTGCCGAAGTGGTGGACTTGCGCCCGATAGTTGCGTTGGCAACGAAGTACCGACGACTCCTCTCTGGTGAGACTTCCGTGAACGAACAAAACCCTTATCGCCCGCCCTCGGAGAATAGTTCAGAGCCATTACAAAAGGTTTCGGTTTCATTGATTCTCGCATGTGTTGTTGGATGTATTCCGTTTCTGTATGGCTGTACATTGCTTTCATCCGCTTGGAATTTGGAGGAACTGCCTCCAGGTCAGGCACGCTGCGGAACATCCGCATTTATCGGCCTCATCTTTATGGGAATTATCGCGCCCATGTTGGGGCTGGGCTCGTTTCTTGCATTTAAACTTATCGGGTGGGTGAAAGGCGATGGTACCCCTCCGTAATCTCATTGCCCGGGTCGGAAAATTCGTCGGTCTCTATCGTTGCCGGTTCGCTCCGAGCGTTCATTTTAGTTCAGCACTCGGCCGTGGATCAATGAAAAATACCGAAAGCGGGCCGGCATGTGCGAACCCACCGAGGCGATCACAATGACCGCGATTAGAATCGTGACGCGATAGCCCCACAGCCACGGGATCAGGCACAGCAACATGAGTTTGCCGAACACGAACAAGCCGCGGCCCTGATAGCACCAGCGGCAACTGGGATAGGCTTCGAGGAAGATCAGGCATCCCCCGGTGAAAATCGAAAGGTATAGCCACGTCAACAGCCGATCGGCGCTGACATCGAATACGTGGCCGCCGAACAAGGCACCCGTCACGGCGATGTGCGCGGTGCGAAAGCCGATGTTCCAGGTCCGCGCGTACGGCAGCACGCGCGGCGTTTCGGGAAACAAAATTCGGCGCAGTCGATTCACCGGCGGACGTGCTTGTCATTCGGGGAAATGGCCAGCCAGGCTGACCACCGGTTCGGAGATGCATGGCAAGCTGCACAGCAAGCCTGGTTCTTCTAGTAATTCGCCGATGGTTGTCTCGCCGTACGATTCTTCGGCAGCGGCCATCACATGGTCCATCCGCCGATGCAACGGACACAGCCCGCTTGTGTGCGCCGGACGGCCTAGCGGGCAGTTTTCAATGCGTTGCCGGGCGTCGACCGCGGTGACCACATCCAGAATCGTCAGATCTTCCGGCTCCCTTGTCAGGGTATAGCCGCCGTGCAGTCCGCGTTGAGATGACACGATCCCGGCGCGACGCAATCCCTTGAGTACCTTGGCCAAGTAGCTGCTGGGCGCGTTGGTGGCCTCGGAAACCCGCGCCGTGGTGGCCGCTTCGCCCCGTTGGTTGCCAAAAAAGACGATAGCACGCAAGGCATATTCGGCGGTCAGCGAAATCATCGCAAGGCCCTCTAGTGGGTGAGTGAACTTAATTAAGATAAATGGATCATGATATCTATAATTAGCTGCCCACGCGCTTTTGTCAAGCTCTTTTTGTCGACGTTCAAGCCAGTGTCGTTACGTCGCCCACGGGGAGTCCCGCGCCACCCTGCCCTGCCCTGCCCTTCTCTCAATCTCGCCGCCCCGTCTGTCTTTTTCTCTATTAGCCGCCGTCGTCTTTTGCTTCATTGCTCTGTTCGGCGAACACTTTGAAGTTTTCCATAAAACTCAAATTCTGTTTGCGGAACATCCCGGGCATCAGAAACGCCATTAGCTTCAGCTTAAAACTGCTGAATTTATAGCTGCAAGTGCTTTCCCACTTGGTGCGGTTCGGCCCC
>JAJDEH010000271.1 GCA_029259935.1 Planctomycetota bacterium | reverse complement strand
GTCCGTCTTTTTCGCACTCTATCTGTCGTTTCCGATCAACGTGATTGCATTGGTTGGAGCCCTGGCTGGCAGTGCATGCCTCGTTTACCACGTAACGCGAAACGACTATGCATGGGTAGAGTTGCACGGCAAGACGTTACGGGCAAGGCATCTCTACACTCGCCAGATAGTTGAGAGGCCCATCGAGGAAATCGAAAATCTGCTTACATTGACCTCGGCCGTCGACGTGGCCGCGACGCGGCTAGTTGCGACTTGGTTCGGGCGAATTCGGGGTGTCATGATACGATTTCACGACGAACGCACGCCTCTTCTGGTGTATCGCTCTGACCCGGCAATGAAGAATGCTAAGGAACTCATCGAAGCCATCATATATAGAATGTCCGAGTACGCGGCAGTTGACGCAGAGATCGTTGACCTTTACGGCGAGCCTTTCGTTCGGCGCATCTACTGGAAGACACAGGCCAAGTTGGAAGACAGCACAGAGCCAGAATGCCGTGCGTAATCAAAGTACGCGGCGCATGTGAACGTTGAGCAGGCCTCGAGACTTTTGATGTGGGAGCCGATCCAATCATTCCTTTGAGGAAGGCCGTCGTCGGGCGGGCGGGTGGTGGGATGACAAGACGCCCGATCGTGATTGTTCGTCGGCTCGAAAACTTCGGTACTACGTGACAAAGGAATCCTATACCCGATGACCGTGACCGTCGTTGATGGCGACCTCTTCGACCAGGATGTCGACACCATCGTCAACGCCTGGAATCGCAACATCATCCCGTGGTGGCTGCTCATTCCGCAGGGTGTATCCGGCGCGATCAAGAAACGCGGCGGGAAGGAGCCGTTTCGCGAACTCGGCCGAATGGGCCCGATCCCGCTTGGGCGTGCCGTTGAAACAGGTGCTGGTAGCCTTCCATTCAAATCCATAATCCATGTTGCCGGAATCAATTTGTTCTGGCGGTCATCCGAACGATCCATTCGGGATTCGGTGCGCAATGCCATCGCAATCGCGAGAGATCGCGGGTACAAATCAATCGCACTGCCGTTGATCGGTGCTGGTTCGGGCGGCGGAAAGCCGGAGCGGGTACAGTCGATGATCGAAGACGAATTGACCACGTGTCCCTTCGATGGCGAGATCAGAGTCGTTCGGTACTTCAAAATGCCGACGAATAATCCGGTGAACCCAAGCGGCGGATCGGGTCGGTCCTGATATCAACGGTACTTGGCCGCCGCCGAGTTACCTTGATCGTTACCTTGCTTAAATGAATAGCGAAATGCCATCACAACAGTTTCGAGAGTCGCTGCGTTGGATTCTTTCTGAATCCGGACAGTTGTTGCGTCTGGAAGCAAGTGCAACAACCTACATACGTTCGTTGGAAGGTGGTGCATTCTGCGTTGGTGAGATGGATCTTGAGGACAGCATTATTGATGAGAAATGCCATACGAATGTGGACGAAGCGATCGAAGATTACATTGAGCGAGTGACGAAGCGAAATGACTGGTAGGCGAAGCCAATCGAGATCGCCAATGGCCAATGGCTGTGGAAGACCAAAAGTGCCGAAGACGCAGTAGGCTTTTTGGGAGCGGCGCTCGCTGGAGAACCTCCGTTCCCAATCGAAATATCAGCCGACGATGACCCCGATTGGGCCATATACGACCAATATCTTGAACAGAGCGGGTGCAAGGACGGCTAACGAAAAGGTCGCACCTGACCGCCGCGCTTGCATGGCTCTCCCGCCGGGCGACCGGCAGTCTTTGCCGGATTCCTCGGAACTCTGGTCGCCAGTGATACACCCAAAGCGGCTTGTTCGCATCGGATGCTCAGGGTGCCCCCCTCAACGCTTGAATTTCGGGTTTGCGTTCACCAGCTCTGTTGTCTCTGCTGGATAGGCCAGCACTACAACTATTCAAATTCGGATGAATGTTGAAACTTGTCTGTTGGGCAGCCGTCGCCCCGGGGCATTTTTCCTTGCGGATTATGTTGGAACTCGTCGTGCCCTCGCGCTAAATAAGCTTCGAAATTCGGCCATTCCGCAAGGTCGCATTTTACCTCGGTGGGGCTGAAACGAAGCACAAGGCCCGCGCGAATACGATTAGAACGATTGGGACCCGAACCGTGGATTAGACCGTCGTTGTGAAAGGAGAACTGGCCAGCCTTCAACCGCAGTGTGACGATCCGATCTGGAGCGATCGATTTTTCGTCAATCTCTTGCGGCAAGATGTAATGTGCATGGTCTACTTCGCTATGTTCAAAATCGCCCATGCGATGCGTTCCGCGTACGATTTGCATCGCCGCGTTCTCGATATCGGTGTCAAAAATCGAGATCCATGCGGTCACCGACTTGCGCGGCGATAAGGGCCAGTATTGTGCGTCTTGGTGCCAAGGGACCACCGTGCCATCACTGGGAAACTTGCAAAAAAACTGAGCACCCCAGAGATAGAAGTTTTCGCCGAGGAGATCTTCCACACAATCCAACAGAGCCGGCGTGCAAGAAAGATCGTAAACCCATCGATTCGCTTTGTGCCAACAATTGACTCGCCCCATCTCCACGCTCGCGGGCAGCTTGTCGCGGAGTTCATGGAATCGGCTCTGCATCACCCGAACTCCATCATCCGCGAATAATGGCAAGGGCGACACATAACCATCTTCTCGATACTGCTGCTTTTCAGCCTCGGTAAGTCGACGAACTTGAGGATTAATCGAAATCATGGACCTATGAAATCATGGACATCGGCGTGAGCCCAGCGTGGTGATCAAAGGGTGTCCATTTTGCCCGGCGGCCATCCGAACGGCAAGCCTGCCCAACGTCGCGTGGCGGTTGTGAGACGTTTTGCTGCTGAGCAGGGCAGGAAGCCGGCCTTTTGATCTACTTGTGGATACGCAATTTGAAGTGATTGGCTTGTTGTCGCGAACCTGTTGCCGTGTGGGGTGTCGTATTCTATCAATGCCGGAATCGAAGTACACGTTGACCGCCGTTCGCGCGGCCGACGTTTTCCGAACTTAGTTCTAAAGGAGCCGACGATGCATCTGCCAATCCGCACCTCCGTATCGTCGAGCCCGGGCCTTCCGCTGGCATAACGCTGTCGTTGGCCGTTGCAGGCCGGGCTCTCATCACGACCGCTCGTGACTTTCTGAACTATGACGGCGCTAACGATGCGCCGCGATCTTTCCAGTGAGAGCAAATATGACACTCGATAAGCGTACGCGCGAGCGACTGCTTGCGCATTGCGGACAACTCCATGAAGACGATGGAGTGGCCCCGCGCAAGTTTTTCAAAGCGGATAAGCAACGTAACGCACGAAACCACCGAGCCCGCCAATTATGCCACCAAGTCGCCGAGACATTGGGGCTGGCGCTGGCCGGCGAATTTGGCGACGAGCGGCTGCACAACCTGCAAGTTGTGTCCGTCGAGCCCGGCCCGGATGGTTCGCAACTGTCGGTGACCCTGTGTACCGAAGGACCCTGCGGCAGCGACGAGATCGGAGAAATACTGACTCGGCTTAGCATGGTCGGCGGACAACTACGGTGCGCGGTCGCGGCCGCGATTACGCGAAAGCGCACGCCGCGTTTGGTATTTCGCGTGGTCGTTCCAAGCAAAATGTGATTTGCACGAATATAGAAAAAGAACATGAAGGACTTGTTCAATGCGTATTACTTCCATCAACACCGAACCTATTACTGAAGTTCAGTTCCTCAACGCGGGACGCCGGCCGGGCGGTTATTACGTGGATCGCTTGCCGGTACACGAGGCAATTGTGGACCGTCTGCCCGACGGCGTGAGCGCGATCATTGCCACGGCCGATTTGCAAGGCCGGGAACGGTTCGGGAATTCCAACATGCGGCCACCGCGCCTGCTGGGCGAAGTGCTGCCGCAAATGTTGACCGGAGAGATTCTCCCCGAATTGCGTTTGCCCCCAGGCGAAATCGGCGTGTTGTTGGCCGGCGATTTTTATACCGTTCCGGCGCTCGACAAGCGCGGCGGTTCCGGCGATGTCACTTCCGTGTGGTGGGCGTTTGAGGAGCAATTTGATTGGACGGTCGGAGTTGCCGGCAACCACGACACGTTCGGGCCCGAGGGAAAGACCGCTCCACGTTTCTCGGCACCACTTCATTACCTTGACGGCGATCGAGTGAACCTTCATGGGCTGAAGATCGCGGGCTTGGGCGGGATCATCGGCAATCCGAAACGGGTACAGCGTAGGACCGAGGAAGGTTATCTGCAAACGTTGGAAGGCTTGCTTGAACACCGAACCGACATTCTGATAACACATGACGGCCCTGACGCGCCATCGACTGGTTGTCGCGGATCGTCCATGGTTCGGCAACTAATCGAGAGGCTTGGTCCCTCATTGGTGGTGCGGGGCCACGCACATTGGAAGCTGCCGTTCGCGGAACTTGCCGGAGGCGTTCAGGTGCTGAACGTCGACGCACGCGTAGTTGTCATGCGGGAAAAGCCGCGTCCACGGCGTTAGTGCATTGTGACGGCTAGGAATTACGGTTGTGTGCCATTGGCTCTGCCAGTGCAGTTAACGGAACAAGTCCAACTGCACCAACGAAACTAGCGGCACCCGAATTTTGAGCCGTCACAAAGCACTAGGAAAGCAGTGATGACTTGATGTCGCCGACGGTCTTACAACCAGTTGCTACCATCGCGGTCAACAATTCGTCGCGAAGCAATTCTAAAACACCGCGCACTCCCGCCTCGCCGTCCGCGGCAAGCGCCCATGCATAAGGCCTGCCGATCAGAACCGCGCGGGCGCCGAGCGCGAG
>JAJDEH010000028.1 GCA_029259935.1 Planctomycetota bacterium | reverse complement strand
CGGGCGAAGCGAATCAGCACGTCGCGGCCAACGCCGGTGTACTTTTCGCTCCAGGCAGGCGTGTAAGGCGCGTCGGCATCGTCGTAGTCGGCCGGATACTCGCCCGCCAGACCTCGATTGACGCCGTACTGGGCCATCAACAAGTCGTAGGCGGTGGTGACCTGCACCTGCTCGCCGGTTTGAGTCGTAATCGTTTTGACCGGAACGCCACGCGTGCAAACACCGCCGGAACCAAAGTCGTCTAATTCGACTTGCACCACGGCGTCGCTGTCTTCCAGGAAACTGAGTTGCGGATGAATCTCGCTGCCGTCCACGCCATCTTTCAGCAACAGATTCCACTTGCCCTTCGTCGATTCCCAGCGGTGGCCGCTGCTGCCCATTGGCATCTTGGGACCGCCCGCTTCTTCGTCCCACATCAGAAACTTCCACTCGCCGTGTTCTTCGTCGGCGTATTTTTTCAAGCGTCCCGCTCGCAACAATTGGTCGGGACGCACAACTCCACTCTTTCCCTTTTTCACCTCCACCAAGAAAGGGCCATCGGTGAATTTCTTGGCGTAATCCAAAAAGTACTTCGTCTTCTTTTGATGATGAAATTCCGTCAGCAGCACATGATTCACGGCCATCCACCAAGCGCCGTCCTGGCCCGTGTTCAGCGCGACCCATTCGTCGGCGTACTTGGCGACCTGGCTGAAGTCGGGCGAGAAAACCCATAGCTTCGTGCCGTTGTGCCGTCCTTCGGCCAAAAAATGACAGTCGGGCGTTCTGGTCATGCCGATGTTAGCCCCCATCGAGACCAACAGCTTGGCGTGATACCAATCGGCGCTTTCCTGCACATCGGTTTGCTCGCCCCATGTCTCTGGCGAGGCAGTCGGCAAATCGCAGTACCAGTCGTAGAAGGAGAGCGAAATGCCGCCGATCAACTGCATCAGCCGCGCACCCGATGCGTAGCTGATCATCGACATCGCGGGGATCGGCGAGAAACCGGCGATCCGATCCGGGCCGTGCTTCTTGATGGTGTACACCATCGACGCGCAGATGATTTCCAGCACGGTATCCCAATCGGCGCGGCGCAGACCGCCTTTGCCGCGGGCTTGTTGCCACCGCTTGCGCGCTTCCGGGTTTTCCACCAAGCTGGTCCAGGCCTCGACCGGGTCTTCATGATCGGCGCGAGCCTTTCGCCACAAGTCGATCAGCGCCCCGCGAATGTACGGATACTTGACGCGCAGCGGGCTGTAGAGATACCAACTGTACGAGATGCCGCGCTGGCAGCCGCGCGGTTCGTAAGGCGGCAAGCCTGCTTCCAGCGACGGATAGTCCAGCCCTTGCATCTCCCAGGTGACGATGCCGTCCTTGATGTGAATGTTCCAGGTGCAGCCGCCGGTGCAGTTCACGCCATGCGTGCTGCGCACGACTTTGTCGTGCTGCCACCGGTTGCGGTAGAACTCTTCCCATTGCCGGCCTTCGGGATTGATCTCGTCTCGAATCCAGGCGATTGCGTCTTGCAGAATGCTCACTCGTTACCTCGTACCGTAGTGGAGTCCACCAGGGGCTGGCGAACACTGTGGAATCGTCGTTTCCAAATCGCGTCGAAGCCGAAAATCATCCCGGCGGCGGCCAGCAGGCCCATGAGCAAAAACGCCACGCGATTCGTCGACGGGTCGGCGGGGCTTTCGCCGGCGGAAGATTCAAAATACGCCACCAAACGATGGATCTCGTCACCGCTCATCGGATGATCCCTGAAAATGGGCTGCATCGTTTCCGTGCCGGGCGCTCCCAGCCATGCGCTGAGCGACTTACGTCCCTTGAGCCGTTCGTAGACATTCGTCAGATCGGGACCCAGGCGGCCGCCCCCCAACGCGGGAGTGTCGTACATGCCATGGCACGAGATGCACGAAGTCCCGCCGCTTTCCAAAGGAGTTTGGCCCACAAAGATGGAACGCCCCGCAATTCGATCGGCTTCGGTAAAGGGCTTGTTCGATATCTGCAGTCCTTTGAACTGTGATTTCTCAAGCTTCGATTCCGCTTCGATCAGGTCGAGAAGGTATCCGGCGCGCTCCTGTGTCATGCCGGGCAGCGTGGGCATGGGAACGTTTCGCGACTCTTCCAGAATTTTCTTGGCATACGGATCGCCGCTGGCGATGACCGCCTTGGGATCCATCATGAACTTGATCAGCCACTGCCGGTCTTTTCGTTTCGAGACATCTTTGAGATCGGGGCCACTCAGTTGCCCGCCGCCAATCGTGTGGCAGTTCATGCAGTTCTGGCGGAAGTAAGCGGCCGTGTCTTGCCCGCGTGCCGCGCCGAAGGGAAAAGAAAGCCACGCTAGCACTATCAAAACAACAACGCGTGCGCGGCAAGTAACCTGACGGGATGTCATGGATGAAGGGCCAACACGGCTGGCCAACAACTGACGAAGATCAATCCTTGTCTTCACGCTCGTCTCGCTCTCATCTTTAGGTCGACCTTTGTTTTTGCCGCAGATTTGACGACTCTATGCAGACTTCGTGCCAAAATTCACAATCTCGTGATTCACGCTTTTCTCTGTCATTTCCTTCTTATCCTCGCCCGCCGCTGAAGGCTGAGGGATGTGCCAGACTGTGCTTATCCGCACATTGCGCGTGCGATTTCGATCATTTGGAGCCGACTCAATTCGACTGTTTGGCCGCCCAGATGACCGGTCTGGCAGCGATTTCACCGCGAAATCTAGCGGTTTTCGTGCCCCACCGACGGGGTCGCCTTGCGTGGCTGATAGCACGCCCTAAAATCGGATAAACTTATCCGATTTATCTTGGAGCGCCATGTGCAAGGCTCTGAGGCTCCGCTTTACGAACGGAATTGGTCGTGAGATCCGTCCCGCCCGACGAAGGAAGACTGATGCCAGACGAATTTGATCCCAATTTGCCGGCTAGCCAACCGCTAAAAGTTCCCACGGGCCCCCTCCTGGTGCGCGAGAACTGCCACATGGTCGGGCATCGAAATCCCGAGTCTCTGCTTCAATGCAACACCTATGTCCGCACATTTGAGCGAGAGGGATCGCCAGTCCATGTTTGTGTCGACCCAGGATCGCAGTTCGACTACCCGGTGATCGAATCCAACATCAATCAGCTCATTGGCGATTTGAGCGAACTAGATTCCTTTTCTCTGAATCATCAAGATCCCGACGTGATCGGCAATGCGCAGTACCTGTGCGAAGCCAACCCAACCATCAGCGTGATCGTAACGGAAGAGGTCTGGCGGTTGGCTCAGCACATGCTGCTCAAGCCACATCGTATCCACTTTGCCAACGCCGCCAGATCCCCGGTCGCGACCATCGGCAATCAGCATCGCTGGCAGCTCGTGCCGACTCCGTTTTGCCACTTCCGCGGAGCGATGGCATTTTATGACGTCGAATTGCGAACACTTTTTAGCGGTGATTTGTTTGGCGGTTTGAACCTGCTGGGGCGAGTGCAGTTGCTGGCCGAGGAACAAGATTGGGCGGGAATCGCCCAGTTTCATCAGATCTACATGCCCGGCCGCGAAGCTATGCGGTACGCCATCCGGCAAATTCAGGCACTGACGCCGGCGGTTGAAGTAATCGCTCCTCAACACGGACACGTAATCACCGGCGATCTGATCCCGCTGTTCATGGAACGGCTGTACGACTTGAAGGTCGGCCAAGACCTGTTAGCCGTCGAACTGGACGACGCCTATTTGGAGGGCTATCGCGAGGTGCTGCTGCAACTGGTCAATTCGGCCGCGGTACGGTTAGGCTACTACGAAGTCTTGGCACGCTTGGGATCCACGGAGATCCAGGATGGACTCGAACAAATGATCACGATAAGTGGCGAAGAGATCCGCTTGGAAACAAACGGCTACGACGCGATTGTCAAGGCGCTGGACCGGCTGACGACGGGCAAAGTTCGCCAGCACGCTGACGGCCTGCGAAGCGAAATCATGCGAACCTGTTCCGAGCTTGGCGTCCCGATTCCACCAATCGGTGCCGGCGTTTTCGAGGGCCCCATGCCCGACACCATGGGTCCCGACCGCATTTCCACTCAATCCGGGTGAACGAAGTGATTCGTGAGTCTCGTGCGGTGTCACCGCTAACAATTGGCGTGCCACGGTTGGCTTGACCAGCAGTGCCCACGGGCTCGGAGGCGACCGACGCCAAAAAAGCGGCGATACGGCACTAGCAATCCGCTCCCGACAGTCGCTAAACTTGATTCACCCGTGGAGCAAGATCCAAGCGACCAGCGAAGTCGCACGTTGGCTCAATCGAGTATCACACGGGCCTGTCGCCCCGCACCCGTTGGCCACCAAACACGATTCCAGGTTTTCTAATGCGAAGACGATTCCTTCTTGTCTTGCTATTCTGTCTAATGATTTCGGCCTTGGCGGGTTGCGCCGAGAATATCCCCGCTCGATACCCCGTCAAAGGCACCGTTAAGTGGAACAATAAGCCGGTCGAGGGGGCGACGGTGAAGTTCTACCTAAAAGAGTCCAGTTGGGTCGTTACGGCGGTAACGGACGCCCAAGGCAACTACGAGGAACAGGCGTATGTGGGTGCCAATAGGGTGGCCGTCACCAAAACCAAAAAAGAAGAGCGGCCCAACGCGGCGGGGAAAAATGAACTTCGCAGCGTACACGTGATTCCCGGCGTTTACTCCACTCCGTCTCAGTCGAAATTAAAGACCACCATCGAAGCCACGGAGGTAAACACCTACAATATCGACCTCAAGGGAACCGTGGTCGGCGAATCCGACTAGTAAGCGCCGCCAGCGCGACGCGCTCCGCATTCGCCATCACCAAGCACGCCGCCGCGGCCTGATTTGCGGACCTACCGCCTCTGCCCGACAAGGCTGCATGAGAACCACGATTCCGGTTTGTTCGTATCCTGATGTATGTATACTGGGAAGAGTAACTCCCGAGGTCGATTCCGCATGTTCCAAGTGCGTGGGCCGTGGCCCCTTCTACTTACCGTCTGGCTGGCCGCTCTGCCGGCTTGCGATTCGACGGAACCCAATTCCCAAGATCCCGCTGGCGACAACGCGCTGGTGGACTTCCCTCCATTTGTCGAGCCCGCCGCCGGCGGTCCGGCGAACGATGTGCCAACGGTCAACGGGGACGGGGCGGTAACCCAGGCGCTGAAGGTGAACTCAAAGGAGCAGCAGAGAGTTGACCAAGAGGACGATCCCGACGGCGAAGGTTGGACTACGGAAGTACTCCAATCGGACGCAAAGCATCAGCTCTATGCGTTGGCGGAGATTCTTGAGAAGAGCATCTCTGCTCACGAAGAAGGGTCCGCCACCGAGGACCCTGATTCCGCGCGCCTAGCGGCGCTCGACAAACTCATCACCGAGGACTTTAGTTGCCAGCCACTGCGGCCCGCGCCGCTGCAAGAAGTGTTCGCCGATTCTGAACTGTCGATAGTGCGGTGGAGTCCGTCCGGCGAACAGCCCAAGTCCGAATCGCCGCTCCACAAGGGCTCCGCCGATTTGCTAAAGGCATTCCGGCAAAGCCTCTATGGACTGGATGACGTCGACCATCCGCATTTCGCCGTCAAGGTTTTTGGAATTCAGCAAGAGGACGGCTTCTTTACCACCAAGCAGTACATCACGCTCACCGGCACGACACACGGCAATGGCTTTGAGCAAAACTCGATGTGGCTTGCCGAGTGGGTCAAGACCGACAAGGACAAAAAGCCGCGACTGCGAAGCATTAACGTCCGCCAGTTCGAACAAGCGGTCCTATTGGCCGGCAAGGAAAAGATCTTCAACGAGTGCACGGAGGCGGTACTCCAACACAATCCGCTCTTCGAGAAAACTCTGGCGCGGGGAGTGTCGTACTGGATGGGGCGGGTCGACAACCATCTGGGGCCTGACATCTTCGGCCATCAGGGGATCGCCCTGGGCGACGTGAACGGCGACGGCATCGATGATGTCTACGTTTGCCAGTCGGGAGCGCTGCCTAACTGTTTGTTCATTCACGATGCCGACGGCAAGGCCACCGATATCGCCGCCGAAGCGGGCGTCGATTGGGCCGATATGTCGTCCGGAGTGCTGTTGATCGACCTGGACAACGACGGCGATCAAGACCTTGTACTCTGCACGCGAATCCAACCTTCGACAGTCATCATGTCGAACGACGGGCAAGGGCATTTCGAGTTGGTGAAGGAGTTTCGCGACGCCGACTATCTCAATCCGACGGCGGCCGATTATGACAACGATGGCGACTTGGATTTGTATCTTTGCGCGCAAAACACGAAAGGCGGCGATCGATTCCCCTCGCCGATGCCGATTCACGACGCCAACAACGGCGGTCGTAACGCGCTGTTGCGCAACGACGGCGACTTTCAATTCACCGACGTTACGAAAGAAGTAGGCTTGGACGTCAACAACCGTCGATATAGCTTTGCCGCCAGTTGGGCCGACATTGATAATGACGGCGACTTGGACATCTACGTGGCCAACGACTGGGGCCGCAATAATCTCTATCGCAATGACGGCGGCAAATTCATGGATGTCACGGAAGCCTCCGGCGCGGAAGACGGCAACTTTGGGATGTCGGTAAGTTTTGGGGATCCCAATCGAGACGGCCTGCTGGACATCTACATCGCCAATATGTATTCCAGCGCCGGAAATCGCGTCATGTCCCAGAATCGCTTTAAACCGGGGATCGATTCCAAAACGCGCTCGCGTTTTATGCGGCTGGCCCGCGGCAACACGTTGCTGCTGAACCAAGGTGGCAGTCAGTTTCAAGACGTTAGCGAAGATGCGGGCGTTACGCTGGGACGTTGGGCGTGGGGTTCCAACTTCATCGATCTGAACAACGACGGCTGGGAAGATCTGGTGGTGGCCAACGGCTATGTCTCCAACCCTCAGGACTCGGGCGATTTGTGAAGTTTGTTTTGGAGGCGCGTCGTGGAACGCGCACCGGTTGAAGTCGACACGGGGGCTCGCGGTCAGGATTACAACAAAGAGCTGGGACGGATTTATTACATGTTGCGGTTTGGCCGCGCGTTCAGCGGCAACGAAAAGAATTGCTGTTTTCTAAATACTGGCGGCACTCGCTTCGCCAATATTTCGTCCTGCGCGGGTTTGGATCACGTGGACGACAGCCGCTCGTTGGCCACGACGGACTGGGACTTCGACGGTGATCCCGATTTGTGGATGACCAATCGCACCGGACCCCGAGTGCGTTTCATGCGGAACGACTCGAAAACGGACAACCAGTTCGTTTCTCTTCGCTTGCAAGGCAATGGAAAAACGACGAACCGCGACGCGATCGGCGCTCGCGTGGAAGTCGTCACCGAGGGCAACTCGGATTTGAAGCTCGTCAAGACGCTGTTCGCTGGATCGGGATTTCAAAGCCAGTCCAGCAAGTGGCTCAGCTTTGGGCTCGGCCCATCCGGCAAGGTCTCTCATGTTTTGGTGGATTGGCCTGGCGGCCGCCAAGAGCGGTTCGAGGGAGTCAAGGCGAATGGTTTCTTTGTGCTTGTGCAAGCCACCGGCAAAGCCGATCCCTGGACGCCTCCCCGGCCCGAGTCACCATTGACCCCTTCGGTGACCAGCATCCCCGACCCGCCACTCAGCCAGCGAACGATCTTTGCCGCGCCGATCGAGATGCTGGAACTGAACTACAACGATATGCAGGGCCAACCGCAAACGGCATTTGAACGCGATTCGGGCCAGCCGGTGCTGGTGGTTCTATGGTCTACCGGGTGTAAGCCATGTGGCGTCGAACTGCGCAATCTTGGCAAACAGGCCGTCGCGTTCGACAAGGCCGGCCTTAAAATCGTGGCCCTCAGCATCAATGGCGTACCCGATTGCAAGGTGACGAGCACGCCGACGGAAGCTGCCCGGATACTTGCCAGTTGGGGTTACTCCCAAACGGCGGGAATGGCGACGGATGAAAACCTTCGCAAGATCCAAATCATTCAAGACGAAGTCTTTGCCTGGCACGAACCGCTCGTTACGCCGACCAGCTTGTTGATCGATGGCCAAGGTGGCTTGGCCGCGATGTACAAGGGGGCGATCGACGTTGAAAAACTCTTGCAGGACGTTCGCGACCTGTCGGCGACGACGGGGGAACGAGTCAAAATGGCCGAGGCAGTGCCCGGTAAGTGGCTTGCCGATCCCCCTCATCGCAATTTGCTCACCTTGGCCTCGGTCTATCACAAAAAAGGATTCAAAAAGGATGCCGCCGCCGTCTATCACAAAGTCTTGAAAACGGAGCTGACGGATGAAGAACGAGGCGGCGTTCATCGCAACTTGGGGATGATCGCACAAAAGTCCGACGAGATCCCGAAGGCCATTGAGCATTATGAAACCTCGCTCAAATTGCAGCCTTCGCCACTAGCTCATAACAACCTGGCCAAGGCGCTGGAATCGCTCGGCCGAGTTGACGACGCGATTGAGCAATACCAAAAGGCGGTCAAGTTGGACCCGGGCTATGGTCAGGTCTACGTCAATCATGCCCGCTTGCTGATGGAGTTACGGCAATCCGCCCAGGCGCTCAAGATGCTGCGGACGGCAATCAAGGCCGAACCTGGATTTGTCGAAAGCTACATCTATCTCAACCAAATCCTCATTAGCTTCGGCCAAAAGGAAGAAGCGATAAAAATTCTCGAGCGAGGGTTGGAAGCCAATCCCAAAAACGCGCAGTTAGAGAAGGCCATCGAAGCAGCGCGGTCGCCCGATTCCAATGCTTCCTAGTCCACAATCGCGGCCCCAAGCTTAGGTTGGGGGAACTCATGCTATTTACACGAACGACAAAGTCGCGGTCCGCATGGCTCATTAGCGTGCTGGCATTTATATCTATGGGTTGTGGTGGTTGCGACATCACCCACCAAGGCGGCAGCAACACTGGCACGGGAAACGATCCAATTGCGACCCAAGATGCCACGCTGCCCGTGGTCACGTCGCAAAAAATGATCACCGGAGGATTCGATGAAGAATATTTGCGTGAACGGCAGCGAATCGAAAGCGCCGTCGACGATCCGCTCAGCGAAGGATGGCGAACGGAAGCCTTGCAATCGGCCGCCAAGGATCAATTGAAAGAACTGGCCAAGCATGTGTCCAGCGACGGCCAAGTTAAGACGAAAGATTTGGGCAAGCTGGTCACCGGCGACTTTTCCTGCGGCCCACTGCGGCCAAAGATCGACACGGCCTACGCCGACGAAGTCGTGAGAATCGGACGCGCCAAGACCACGGAAACAGACGCGGCCGAGTTTACCGGAATCGACGGACTCGCCACGGCACTCGCCGACTTAACGGCTTCGATTGAAAACGTCTCGCAACTACATTTCGCGTTCAAAGTCTTTGGAATCGATGAGGTCGGAAAGGGCCAATTCACGACCGTCCAGTATGTCACGGTAACCGGTTCGGCCCGCGAAAATGGTTTTGAGCAAAACGCCAAGTGGCGGATCCAATGGAGAGAATCAGCCGGCAAGGAACCGCCGCGGATCCAACGCATCCAACTGGAACAATATGAAGAGGCCGAGTTGCAGGCTGGAGGCAAGTCGCTGTTTCGTGAGTGCACCGAGGCCGTTCTTTCGAAGGAGGAAATGTCACGAGACGCGTTGGGCCGGGGCGTTGGTTATTGGGTGCAGCGGGTAGACCGCCTGCTGGGACCCGATTTCTTCGGCCATCAGGGCTTGGCCATCGGCGACGTGAATGGCGACGGACTGGACGATGTCTACGTTTGTCAGTCGGGCGGACTGCCGAATCGTCTTTTCGTGCAGAATCCCGACGGCACCGCGTCGGATAAGGCACGCCAGGCAGGCGTCGACTTTAACGATGTTTCATCCTCGGCGTTGCTGGTCGATCTGGATAACGACGGTGATCAGGACCTTGTGCTGTGTACGCGCAGCGGCCCGGCGACAATCTTTTTGGAAAACGACGGTCAGGGCAAATTCACCGTCAAGACGATATTACGCGAGGGCGATCATTTGTCGGCGACCGCCGCCGACTATGACGAAGATGGCGACTTGGACATTTATTTGTGCGGCTATCGTCCACAAACGGATGATGTGGAAACTTACCCCATGCCGATGCCCTTCCATGACGCCAACAACGGCGGACGTAACGCCATGCTTCGCAATGACGGCAACTGGCAGTTCCCCGATGTCACCGAAGAAGTGGGACTGGATGTCGACAACCGCCGCTACACCTTCGCAGCTTCCTGGGAAGATTACGACAACGACGGAGATCTAGATGTTTATGTGGCCAACGACTTTGGCCGCAACAATCTGTATCGCAACGATGGGGGAAAGTTCATCAATGCGGCTCCCGAAACCAATACCGAGGATTTTAACTTTGGTATGTCGGCCAGTTGGGGCGACTACAACCGCGACGGCTGGATGGACCTGTACATCAGCAACATGTTTTCCGGCGCGGGCAACCGAATTGTCACGAAATCGTTGTTCCGGCCCGGCGTCACCGACGATGTCCGGGCAAGTTTCTTGCGAATGAGCCGAGGAAACACGCTGTTTGAGAACACCGGCGACGGTAAGTTTCGCGAGACCAGCGTCGAGGCCGGAGTGACCTTGGGACGCTGGGCGTGGGGTTCGAATTTCGTCGATATCAACAACGACGGCTGGGAGGATCTGATTGTCGCCAACGGCCACATTACCAGCAGCGACACCCGCGATTTGTGAAGTTTCTACTGGCGGCGCGTCGTGGCACGCGCACCCATCGACCCGGACCGGGACGAAGCAATTGATCGCTGGACCAAAAATGAAAACAACATCTTGAACAACCTGCTTCAGCAGGGGCGGTCGTTTAGTGGACGCGAAAAGAACTGTTGCTTCCTCAATACGCGCGGACCCCGATTCGCGAACATTTCCGCCTGCTCCGGATTGGACTACTTTGACGACAGCCGTTCGCTGGCGCTAGTGGATTGGGATCACGACGGCGATCAGGACCTGTGGATGGCCAATCGAACGGGCCCCCGGTTGCGGTTTCTGCGCAATGATGTCCCGCATAAGAATCACTTTGTGTCATTGCGACTGCGGGGCAGCGGCCCGACCACGAATCGCGACGCAATCGGCGCGCGGGTCGAAGTCGTCGCCGAGGGAGTTCAAGGAAAACAGATTAAAACGTTGTACGCGGGTTCGGGCTATCAGAGCCAGTCCAGCAAATGGGTGACTTTCGGATTGGGCCAGGCCGAAAAGATTCAGAGCGTCCACGTCCGCTGGCCGGGCGGTGAAGCAGAACAATTTGAAGGCGCGGACGTCGATGGCTGGTTTCAACTTGTTGAAGGCACCGGCGCGGCCGAGCCGTGGACTCCGCCGCAACGTAAGCTTGATATACAGGCGTCACCCACCGTCGCCGCCGATCTCCCACCACAATCACGAACGATCGCCGTCGCGCCTTATCCCATGCTGCGGCTTGCCTACAAGGACTTCAACGGCCAACAACACGACGCCTTCCTCCGCGGTTCGGGGCAACCAGTGCTGGTCAATTTGTGGGCCAGCTTCTGTCTGCCATGTCGCACGGAACTGAAGGAGTTCACCCATCATGCCGGAGAAATTCGGGCCACCGGGCTAGATATCGTGGCGCTCAATGTCGACAATTTGTCGGATCTAGGCGATGACGACGAGCAGGTCGCCAACTTCCTCAAACAGATTGACTTCCCGTTTCGCAGTGGGAAAGCGGACGTCAACATTCGGCGGCGAATTCAGTTTGTCTACGATTCGGTTTACGATTGGCATCAGCCCCTGCCAGCGCCGCTCAGTCTCCTTATCAACGGCGATGGCTATGTGGCCGCCATCTACAAAGGGGCCGTCGACGTCGACCAATTGCTCGTCGATGTCCAGCAACTGACGGACGATCCGATACGCCGTCGCGAGCTTGCTCAGCCGTTTCCCGGACGGTGGGTCGCCGAGCCTGGACGCAGGGAACTAGTGGATATTGCCGACAATTTCCGCAAGCTCGGGTACCTTGAAGACGCCGTCGATCTTTATCACGACATGTTGGCGGCGGACGCCGACGATGGGAACGCCCACTACTTTTTGGGCCGCCTTTACCTGCGACAGAAGCAAAGCATCAAGGCCCTTGAACATCTGCGCACGTCGCAGCGGCTAATGCCTCAGCCACTGACGCAAAGCTTCATGGCGATCGCGCTCACGGAATTGGGCCAATACGACGACGCGCTGCTCGAAGCCGAACAAGCCGCCAAGTCCGCGCCGGAACTCGAACAGGTTCAGCTCAACTATTCGAGTATTCTGTCGCATCAGCAGCAGGTTGAAGATGCGATGGCGGTCTTGCGAACGGCAATTCGATCGAAGCCGGATGGCGCCAAGCTGTACCTTGCTCTCGGCGGGTTGCTCCGCCAGGCGGATCGCGGCGACGAAGCCATCGCGCTCTACCAGCAAGGTCTGAAGGCGATTCCAGAACAAGCCAACTTGACCGCCGCGATAGGGACGGAATTCGCCAGACAAGAACGCCGTTTGGAAGCCATCGAGTACTTCGAGCGGGCCTTGCAACTCGATCCCAACCTGGCGGCGGTGCGAACGCAACTTGAACAGATCAAATCGGCCACGGCCCCGGACACAAAGCAATAGGCGAGGCGAAATCCTTGACAGCACCAACCTTGGATCAAGAATCTTTGACTTTTGTACGCCGGCACCTGCAGGTGGGCTGGTGGTCGCTGCTTTGCTTTTTGTCGCTGGGGGCGTTTCTTGAGGTCGTGCACATCTACCAAGTGGCTTGGTATTTCGGCGCGGCCAACGAAACACGCCGCCTGATGTGGACCTTGGGGCACGCCCACGGATCGTTGCTTGGCCTGGTCAACATCGTGTTCGCGATTACGCTTTGCGCGCTGCCCGTCGAAAGTGCGCGCTGGCGGCGGTTGAGTTCGCCCATGCTGCTCGCATCGGGCGTGCTGCTGCCGGGAGGATTCTTCCTCGGCGGCGTAACGTTTTACGAAGGCGATCCGGGCCTGGGGATTTTTCTAGTTCCCGTCGCCGCGCTGCTGTTGTTCGTCGCCGTGATGTTGGCCGCCGCTTCCGTGACGGCAAAAACAACCGACGATGCTGCTTCCAGCGAGGAATAGAGGCCGCCGGCGAGCGGTGGACGTCAGTCCGCCGGTAACGATCAATCCGGCGGGCCCCGCTCCAATCTACTCCCGCTCTTCGGACTTCAGCGACGATTCCAAGTGATCCAAACGGCTCAGCGCCCGTCCATGGTTGGGATCTATCTCCAGACAACGCTGGTAGGCTTGCCGCGCACCGTCCAGATCGTCGTGAACTCGCCGCGCTTGGGCCAGATAAAACCAAGTATGAGCATGGTCGTCCAACAACTTGGCGGCCTTTTCAAAGAAGCCCAGCGCCGGCCGGATCTGATTTTCTCGCCAGGCGAGCTTTCCCTCCTCGTAGAATTGAAGTCCCTTATGCAGCTTGGCTAAGTCTGTATTCCCCTCGATGCGAAAGGCCTCGGACAATTTTTCGTGAACCGTGATGTTCGGCATCAGCACACCCGTGGCCTGCATCGTCGCCGCTTCGAGCCATGCTTCCTTGGCCTGCTGGGGATCTCCCTGCTGCATATAGGCAACGCCCAGCAACTCCAAATCGGTGCGCGACGCGCCCACTTTGCGAATGCAGTCGTTCAGCGTGGCGATCGCGCCTTGCGGATCGCGATTCTGAAGTTGGTAGCGGGCCAATTGTCGAGCCATTCGCTCTTGCCAACTGATTTCAGCAGCCTGCTGTAGAGTGGTGATGGCGGCGGCCAGGTTGCCGCGTTGCTGACGTCCGCGCGACTCGCCCAGCAATCGATAGATTCCGAATCGGGAAATGATGTCCGCATCTTCTTTGGAATCGTAGTTGAACTTGGGAATGCGGTCGGTGCACCGTAGCGAAATCTGCTCATGCTCGTAAGCCGCCTCGTCATTTCCCAGCGCCGCTTCGGCCCACCCCTTGATTTGATGCGCGGTCATTGTGTTGGGATTCTTGTCAATCATCTCGTCTAGGATCCGCACGGCTTCCTCCGGCCGATCGGAACGCAGCAGCCAGCGGCCAAGCTTGACACCCGCCATGTTCGGCTGCGCGGTGATTGCATTGCGCAGCGCCGGTTCGGCGGCTTCCGGGTTTTCCATCCGCAGGTAGTCGCGGCCGATCACATACCAACATTCGTGCGGATTTTCCGCTCCATGCTCAATCGCGGCTTCCATCTTTTCGCGAGCTTGATCGAACTGTCCCATTCGGCTGAGGCTGACGCCCCAGGAAAACAATATCTCATGATCGTGCGGCCTCAGCTTGTCGGCTCGCTCGTAGCAGTAGTTAGCCGTCGGCAACAGTTCATAGGCCCGCAGCACGCGCCCCATGGCAAACCAATCGTCGGCCGAGGCCGGATCGATTCGCTTCTGCAACTGGCGAATTTCTTCTGCGGTGGCCGATTCGAGTGTCGACAGGCTGAGATTTTCCAAGAGTGTTCCGCCGAAGTATCGCACCGACAGCACCGCCACTTCCGCGAGAATGACCAAGCAGAGCAAGCCTTGTAAACGCCTCATTTGCCGCTCCCTTTGCCAAGCCAAACGGTGACCCGCTGGACGTTCTGGATGCCGGCGGAATGGTGATTGTTCACATGCAGTCCGCCGGCGACGATGTCCAGCTTGCCGTCTTGGTTCAAGTCGCCACAATCGACGGTGATCAGTTCCACCGGTGAATTGTCGACCTGCCACATTTTAAAATTCTGTTGGCCGTCGTTTTCCAACCACACCAGGCTCGGCCGCGACGAGTCGCTCCAGTTGTTGGACATGCTGGCCAGTACGACATCCTGGTCTCCGTCTCCATCGACGTCGCCCGCCGCCGCCGCGTAAGTTCCACCCAACGTCCCGATCGTCTTGCTGGCGAACTTCCAATCGCCTTGATTCTCCAGCCAAACACAACCGTGATACGGTTGCGGCCAGCCCAGTCCGTATTCCAAATTGTCGCCGCAAGGCAGCAGAAAATCATCGTCGCCGTCTTGATCGAGATCGCAGGCGACCAGGCCGCCCGTCCCCAGGTCGACATTGTGATTAGCGTACAATACATGCGGCTTAAAAACGCCGTTGCCCTGGTTTTCCAAGCCCCAAACTTCCTCTTCGTACTGCGAAACGACCGTCGCCAAGTCGAGGTCGCCGTCGCCGTCGTAGTCGCGGATCGGTACATGGATCACTCCGGGCCGCGACAGCAATTGATGGTCGCGGAATTTTCCCTCGCCGCGATTCTCCAGCCACAAGATTTCTCCGCGAGCGTAACCAAAGACCGCCACGGCCAAGTCCGTGTCGCCGTCGCCGTCCAAATCACCGGCTTGCACATCGGCCACTCGCCGCACATCGTCGAGCAAGATGTGTTGAACGAAGCCGTCTTCGGTGTTTTCCAGCAGCACGACCTTTCCCATCAGGTCGTCGGACGGCGTGATGCTGCCCAAGATCGAGACCACGACGTCTTGGTCGCCGTCTTGATCCAAATCGGTGAGCGTCGCGTGCGCGGGTGCCTTGAGCTTGCTGCCCAAGACCGTCTCTTCCCACTGGCCGGACTGCGAGGGGCGATACAAGATCACGCTGTTGCGCGAGACATCGCAAGCCAGCACTTCGTTCTTGCCGTCCTGGTCCAAGTCAACGATTTGTACGTTGGCGATTCGCGGCACGTCGCCTTTGTCGCCCAGCCGTTGCTTGTCGAAGGCAACCGACTTGGACACAGCCAGCGGTTGGTCCGCCGGTTTTTCGCTACCCGGCCAAAGCAACCATCCCAAGCCGATCGCGATCAGGCCAAGAATCAACGTAACGACGCGGCTGGAAAGCTGAGACTGCATGGACGCCACCAATCAAAGTTCCGTCTCGAAGCGCTTGCGATTATGCTGGAGACATGTGACGATGTTGAGGATAACGAAGGTAGGCTAAAAGAGATACGCAACACACCTGATTGAAGTTCTGCGGATTAGTTTTCGCAGCTCAACATGTCAAAAATCCTTCCCTCTTCCACAAGGATAGCATCCATGAATCGATCCCACACGGGCGCTTCAGTTTCGCGACGTCAGTTTCTTTCCGCGGCGGCTGTCGGAACGACGGCGGCGTTGGTCGCGCCCGCCGTGGTGACGGCCGACAAAACCGGCTCGCGGACGATCATCGGCGAGGGCGAGTATCGTTATGAAGTGCATCACGCCTGGCCCCAACTGCCCGAAAAGTTCACTTGGCAGACAACGCACAACGTGGCGGTCGACCGCGATGGATTGCTGTACGTGATTCACGAAGGCCGCGCAAACCAGACCGACCATCCGTCGATTTTCGTGTTCGATCCCGAAGGCCGCTATGTACGTTCCTTTGGCAATCAGTTTCAAGGCGGCGGCCACGGCATCGAGGTCCGCGAAGAAGACGGCCAACAATTTCTCTACGTCTGTGCTTACCAGCACCTGAAGACCTTCGCAAAAATGGACCTCAAAGGCGAAATCGTATGGCAAAAGTTTGCCCCCATGGATTCCGGCGTTTATGCCAAGGACGAGGACACCAAGCCGGAAAAAGTATGGGGCCGCGATCGCTTTCTCCCCACGAATTTCGCCTTCCTCGATAACGGAGATTTTCTACTCGCCGACGGTTACGGCTCCTACTACATTCACCATTACGACAAAGACGGAAATTGGAAAAGCTGTTTTGGGGGCCCCGGCAAGGGTGACGGCAAGTTCCATCTGCCGCACGGTATTTGGATCGATCAGCGAAAGAAAGGCGATCCGACGGTCGTCGTTTGCGACCGGGCACATAACAAAGTGCAGTATCTGACGCTAAAGGGCGAACACATCGCCACGCAAGACGGATACGGACTGCCCGCCAACGCCGATATTTGGAACGATTTGATGGTCGTGCCCGAACTGGTCGCGCGGGTCACGCTGCTGGACGCGGACAACAAAGTCGTGGCCCGCTTGGGCGACGACGTGGCACGGATCAGTGGCAAGGATGGCCGCAAAGTCCGCACCAACCCGAGTGCCTGGCAAGCGGGCCGCTTCGTCCATCCGCACGACGCCTGTTTCGACCAAGACGGAAACATCTTCGTCGCCGAATGGGTCGGTGGCGGACGGATCTCGAAGCTGACGCGGTTAGTCTAGTCAGCCACGGGTCAATCCAGTGCGTCGGCTCGCCTAACGTTTTGGCGGACTCGCTTCTCGGACAACGGCTCCATGGGTGTCGCTGAGGATCAGTAGCGAGAACTTTCGCACAAAGTCCAATTCATTCGTGTTCAGCGACGTATAGTCGAAACGGCCGCGCAAATCCGTGTAGCCGTCTTTGTAGAACTTGACGCTGCCGTCCTGCATTTGGGCATAAACTTTGACGTACGTCTTGGCAATTGGTTTACCACTGTCTTCGTGAGTGGCGCGGACTTGGCCGTAGTTTTCGATGGTCTGGACCGACAGCGAATTCGAGTAATAGGCCTGGCTCTTCTTTTGCCCGGCCGCCGAAATTTCCACCAACACGTTGCTGTTGTGCAGCGCTTCGGGCAGGTCAAACACGGTTTGCGACTGATTCTTGGCCAGTTCCAATACCAGCGTCTGGTTGGGAGTGATATACGAAAATTGGCCCGAATACTGTTGGACGAACGGATTGCGGCTGAACAGCAGTTCGATGTCCATCAAATAGTAATTGACCGTGACGCTTTCCAAGTTCTGGTGATTCAAGTGGACCTTTTTCGCTTCGACCTTGAACTCAAAATTAGGTTGCGTCGCCGCGAGCTTCGTTTGTGCTTCCGTTCGGCTCTCGTCATCGATGATTTTCGTCTCGGCACCTTCGATTTCGTCAAGCTGCGTTGAAATCGCGGCGAACGCATTCCGCCAGCGGTCGACCGGATGGTCGGCGTAACGGGCGGCGATGTCGCGAGCATGTCCCACGTCTTCGAGATACAACGAGGTATACGCACGGAAATAATCATATTGCATTTCCGTGGCCAAGTTGTCCGTATTGACGACGTCAAAGAAAGCCAGCGCCTCTTCGACGCGATCTTGCAACAACATGTAGTACGTCACCGCCATTAAATGATCGTCGTTCAGATCGCGTCGATAGCTGAGGATCTTCAACAGACGGTTGTATTGGCCTTCCAGACGGTTGTTCAGAATCTTGCGGCGGCGGCCAAGCTGATGAGCACGAGCATTAACCAGCGGTTTGTACTCCATGTGTTCGTACGTCTTTCGCACGACTGGATCGATCGTGACCAGCGTCGAGTCGAGATAGCTGCCACAGCGATTGATGTAATTGTTGGGGTGCTGCAAGAACTCGCGAATGGACGGGACGTTATTGTGTTTGATTCCATAGGAAAAGAGCGTGCCGTTATAGACATGCCGCATGTCCAGCAGTTTGACGGCCGTTTCGAAGAAGCGGGCGTCTTGCATGCGGAAGGCGATCTTGTCCAGGTTCGTCCGGTTCAGATTGTTGTCGCGCATGTAGCGCAGGACGTCTTCGCTGGAACCGTGTTGCGAGATGTAAGCCCACGACTGGCGGTCGACTTTCGTCGGTTCCTTGACCACCTTGAACGTGAACGGTTCGGCGAAGGCGACCAACTGCTCGTTCTGGGCAATGTGGACGGGATAATGTTGGTACTCGCCGTCGGCCGGAAAGTAAAAATAGTATTCCAAAGTCTGCGTGTTGTAAGGCGCGAGGTGGATGTGGGCGCTGCGCGTTTGCTTCGCGCCTAGCACCGGCATGGCGCCCACCGGGATTTGAAGCAGCATGTCCAACTTGCGCGGCGACGACGTGGGATTCGTCACCACCACCTGACAGCCGTACGTCGTGTGAATGAGAAACTCGTCCGTCACGTATTTGTCCAGCTTTTCGTTATTTTCGTAACGAAAACGGTCGCCGTGTCGGAAAAAGTTCTGGCTGACGAGAATCGGAGTCTGGCGGGCCACATCCCGGGCCGGCTTGATTTCCTCGTGGAAGATGACAATCGGGCCACCCGCGGCCAGGTCCATCTTGGGACCGTCGAAGTCCGACTTGTGTTCCGGCGAGGTAAACGGCAGATCGAGTACCGAGAGGGCAAACATCATTTCAGTAAAGTTTCGTGACGCCTCGGCCAAGTGCGTTGAATAGAACGGCTGCCGAGAATCGTGTTGGGCATAGTCGTTCCAAAATGCATTCGCGGTAACCAGGTCCGCATTCTGCTGTTGAATCGCCAGTTTGTAGTAGTTGTTTTCTACCCACTCCTTGGTCTTGTCGAGCTTCCGGTACAACTGCCGGACCGCTTTTCGCCGTTCCATATCCTTGGCGAAGTACTTGTCGGTGCCGTCCACGCGACGGAAATCATCGCGCTGCCGATCCAGTTTCTCGCCCTCCTTCTTGGATTTGCCTTTCTTGCTTTCTTGTGCTCTGGGTGCCTTCGCCGCACTCGGTTTCCCCGGTGCCCTCGCGGGGGCGTCTCTGGGAGCCGCCTCGCCGGAGGGCATGCTCTTGGCGTCTGGTCGATTTCCGAATCCACCACCAGCACTGCCTTGGCCCGGCCTGCCTCCAGACTTATTGCCGACGGCTCCAAGCTGGCTCTTCAGCGATTCCGTTAGACTTTCAACGGCCCTCGTCTTGGCACCGGCGAACCCGAATTGGTCGCTCGTTTCCAGCGCGCTACCCTTGAGTGCCGTGTGGAACAGATGGTTAAATCGGTCGACGTTGGGTGGGAGCAGATTAAAGAGATCGCTTACATGCCGCGACGTATGTCGCTGCTCGCCGTCGATTCGTTGCGACAGCAAGATTCGCTCGACAATGTTCAGTTGCGAGTGATTCCACGGTTTTAGGTCGTCCGCCAAATCCTCTTCCAGCAGCCAGCGATCGAGGAACGTCTTGTTTTTCTTGTTGGCAAGATAAGGCTGAATCGAATTCTCAAAGAACTCAGGGTCCTTTTGGGAAATGAAGAACGCCAATTCGTGACAAGCGTACTTGGAATACAGCGTTTGCTTGGCCTCGTCTTCAAGTTTGTCCCAACCGAGAACGAAACTGAATTCCAACAGCTTGGGGTCTCGCGACAGCGTGGCGTACAGCGAATAGACACGCGCCAAGTTGTCGTAGGCCTCGAATCGTGACGTCGTGATGTCCGTCATCGTAAAGTCAGTTTTGGGTTTGATGACGCTGACTTGTTTCTGTTGAGTGTAGTGTTGCGCCGGATCGAGTCCGTTGACGAGCCGCAAGTCATGCATTTCCGCCGCTTCGTCGGGAAGAGCAACGGATCGAAACGCGGTCGTCGTCGGATCGCAGGCCACGACGTGAATGTGATGATTCGCGCCCAGCAATTCCCGGTCTATTACGACCCGGCCGTTTTTATCCGGGGCCGCGTTGATAATCACGGCAGTCGCCGAGGGCAGGAAATCGAGATTCGCGAAATCGCTAGCCGCGGACGAGCCGGAACTTCCACCCGAATCACGGTCGGCATCGCCGCCTCCGTTGGTGCCCCTTCTGTCATATTCTTCGCCCGGCCGCGCCACTTGTTGACTGGTTTCGGTCGTTCGAATGGCCCAAGGATTGAGCAGCAGGCTGGGCCGCGCCAACATCACGCCCGGGTATTTCTTGGCGTACCGGCGATCGATGATGTAGCGATATTCGTCGCCGATATTGCGACCGGCGAGATAGGCTGAATCCTCTTTCGGAATCGAAAGGATGTAAGGTTCGATATCGCGAACACGGCCCAACGTCGCGAACGCGGAGTATGCCGGACGATAGCGGGTCGCGAAAACGTGCACGCGGGCAAACTTCGTGGCGTTCGTCAATTTCACGGTCAGCCCGTCATCGCCGACATCAACGCTTTCTACTTGCAGCGGCTTGGAGCCACGAATTTCGAGTTGCCGGTTATCGCTGAGGACATAATTCTCACGTACCCGACCTTCGGACAGCCGCAGCTTGATCCGCTGGCCCGTTCGCTTGAGCAACAGATCGTAATCGCCTCGAGGCAATTCGCTAACGCGCAGCAACCCGTCCTTCATCGACAATGTCTCGAAGCGATCCGCGACAAACGTGCCGCGTCGCAGTTCGAGCAACGACACGTCGCTACGAGCCGGTTTGCCGCCACCGCGCATGAACGGGATGTCGATCGTGCCGCCCGCCAAACCGTGTAGCGACCTGTATTGCGAATGGCTGTCGCTGCGTGGATTCCAAGTGCGCGAGGTGCCTTGAGGTCCGGCTGCCGTGATGGCCGCAATATCCTTGAGCGGACCGAGATTAACACGGCCATGCTCGCCACTTTGCAATGAAACGTTCACGGCTTCGCGAAAGTCACGGTGCTTGAACGATAAATTCACTTGGCGATCGCTTTTCACTTCGCCCGTCTTTCCCAACACATCGATAAAGTAGTTCGCGCCGGATTTGCCGAAATGAAGGTCTTCAGTCTTTTCAGTCGTATCGACGGCGTTCAATTGAAACGCCTGGCTGGCCGCCAAATCGATCTTGGCGTTTTGACTCAGGTTCTGAACTTTTGCTCTTAGCGAGAACGCAATCTGTCGCAGTCGTTTGGGCGTGGTAAACTCGTAGGTCGACTCTCGGTTTTCGAATAATTCAAAATCCACGGCCTCTTTCGTCGACGCAATGCCGTCCAGGTCGGTCGAAGTGATGACCAGCTTGACTTCTTCCAGCAGATCGAGCGACACCGGCACCCCGTTCAGCTTAAGCGATGGCCGAATGACGACTTCCGCCTTCCCGCGGTCGAGCAACATTTCGCGGTCGACGTAGATCCCGGCCGCCAGCGAATAGTTTTCCGACTCGTGGCGAAAATGATCCAGCGATGCGAAAGTTCTGTGCATCAAAACGATCGGCTGCCGCGCCGGCCGGTTGCTGAACGGTACGGAAATGACGCCGTCCTTGTCGGCTTGATACTGCTGGCCCGACATGACCAGGCTCGCATTGGGCAGCTTTCGATTTGCATCGTCCAGCACGGTAAAGACATGGCCGGCCGTACTCGTGCGAACAAGGTAGCGAAGCTTCCCTTTACGAATCAGCGCCCGGCTGCTGGTGCCGTTGCCAATGAAGTCGACGACATAGACACCCCGTCCGTCGCACTGCGGGAACTCAAAATGCCGTTTGATACGCCGCAAGGGCGGGTCGACGAACTTGTGCGTTTTCTCGCTGTTGGCGACCAAGCCATCCAAGTTGATGTCCGTGTCGATCTCGCGCAGGTTGTCGCGATAGAAATTTCCCGTATTGACTTCGTAGACTTTAACAATCAACGATTCGACGTTCTTGACGAACAGATCAAGCGTCACGGCATCGTCCGGCGCGAAACTGCTCTTGTTCGTGAAAGCGAAATCGAGATCGATTCGTTCCTTCAGCTTTTGATAACGATCGGCCGGCAGCATCGAATACCACGCTTCCGGCTCACCGAGCCCGTTAACGATCTTGGTCTCGGCAAAGTTGTATTTCAGATACAAATCGTTAATCCAACTTTCGTATGGCTTGTAGGTGGCTTCCTTGACGAAGAAATGGTGCAAATATTCGCGGACCAGCGGTTCGTCGTTGCCAACCGGCGGCAACATCGTGGTGGCATTGAAGTCGGCGCTGAGGTTCGCCGCATACTTTCGATTCGTTTCGCGCTTCATGAAGTCCGCGTTGATATAGCTGACATGCCGCGGTGTCGCGATGTAGGCCAAGAAGCGATCCTTGTCGTGGACGCCCTTTGCTCGATCGTGAACTAACTGGTGATACAGCACATGCGCCTTGAGCGAGTTGTGAACGGGAGCGAGTGTTTTGACAAACGCCCACAGCCGGTCGAGATACGCCTCGCGGGCATCCGCGTCGCGATTCAAGTCAACGTCATTCGGCGGGTGCAATTTGGTGAGATACGCGTTGACGAAATGCGTCTGGTTCCGCAAATCGGGCTTCAGCTTGAGCAGTTCATCCAATTGCCCGTGCAGCAACTGCCGGTGAATCTTCGCGCCGCCGAATCCGCTGCTGTTTCGATAGTTCAAATCGTCGACCACCAACTTCGTAAGCGAAACGTAGTCGGGCCGCGACAGACGTTGAATCAGATGCCGGCGATCGTTGGCGTCAAGCTTTTCATAGGCCAGCCAATCGAGTGCCGAGTCTTCGAATCCTTGCAAGTTGTTGTATCGGCCAAAGGCGATTGCCTTGAGCCGATCGCGGCCGATCAACTTCTGGTCGAGCCGGGTAGGCAGATTCGGCTGGAATCCCAACGTCTCGCGTTGATGATTGAAGTGCAGCCCTAACTCCTTGGCGATGAAGGCCAGCGACCGCTCCGGATTCTTGTCATACGTGAGCAGTGCTTGACGATAACGAATCTCGTTGACCAGCCCCGTGTATCCATGCCGCTTGATCCAAGCGGCCAGAGTTTCGTTGACCTTGTCGTACTGCTCGTTGTTTTGATAGTGCAAACAATGGTAGTAGTAATACGTCTCGGTACCGGGAATCAGTTGCTTGAGCGGAACGGAGCGATCCTTGGCGAGTGAAAAATCCTCGACAAATCCAATTTCACCGGCAAGAGAGCGGCTAGTGACGAGGGCGAACAACAAGCCACTAATCAACAAAAAGCGTTTCATGGAAGGTTTTCCCGGTGAAATAGTAGGTTTTTTTGACGTCACGAAGATAGTCTACCAGCGCGCAAGGGACGCGCCAGACTCTGACGACCGATGAGGAGCAAAAGTTCCAGCCGTGGAATCAATCCACTAGATAACAGGAGTGAGAAGAGCCCGCGTCAGTCCCAAGAGCCGTTCATTCCAATGCCGATCGAATCCCGCGCCTTCCGGTTCCCTTTCGAGGGACGAATCCTAATAATTCCGCCGGGCGCTACAAGGTCTGGTTCTCCCCCTTGCCAAGGGGGAGCTAGAGGGGGTCG